>JAIXVM010000097.1 GCA_027482995.1 Hyphomonadaceae bacterium
CATCGGCATCAGGATCCGGTTGACTATGAAGGCGGGATAATCCTCGGCGTTCGTCGTCGTCTTGCCGATGCGCTTGGCGTAGGTGATCGCGGTCTCGAAGGTTTCCTGATCAGTATTCAGGCCGCGGATCACCTCGACCAGCTTCATCAACGGCACCGGGTTCATGAAGTGCAGCCCGATGAACCGCTCCGGCCTGTCGGTCACCGAGGCGAGACGGGTAATCGAGATCGACGACGTGTTGGTCGCGAGGAACGTATGCGCCGGGACGACTTCGCAGATGGACCGGAAGATCTGCTCCTTGATCTCACGTTTTTCGGTCGCCGCCTCAATGACCAGATCGGACTCGGCTTGCGATTTCATGTCCGTCGAACTGCGCACGCGCTTCAGCGCGGCCGTCATCGCATCCACGGTGATGATCTCGCGCGCGACCTGGCGGCGCATGTTGGCTTCCATCGTGGCCGCGCCCTTTTCGAGCGCGGCCGCCGACACGTCCGTCAGAACGACGTTATAACCTGCAAGCGCCGAGACATGCGCGATGCCGTTGCCCATCTGCCCGGCCCCGATGATGCCGACCGTCCTGATTTCCGCCCCGGTTTGCGCCATGTCCGCGATCCTTGAACACGTGTTGAACGCGCTCCTTATAGCGTCTTGTGCAGCGCAGCAAAGAGCCGGTTTGCAGGCCTGCCTTGCGCATCAGAGCGATGCCGAGTCCAGGCAGTCCGTTCGTCTGATTTCTGCAACGAAGCATCCGTGCATCGCGTTGTGCGCGTGGATATAGGCGACCTCCTCGCGGCCAAAGGCCTGTTCGATCTTGGTTTTTACGTCGGCATTCACGCCCATGTCCGCGCCGACAAGCATGCCGTCCGCACTGAACAGCCGCAGCGCGATCGGGCGATTGGCGAATACCGGCGGCAACTCATCCCGGTATGTCGCAGCGTTTGATGCCGCTGCGCGAACATAGATCGCATAGCGCGAGGCATACGGCGTTAGCACGTCATGGCTCTCGTGATTCAGCAGGAGAACAGTCTCGCCGGGATCAGCGTCCTGAAGTGTGACACGGCAGGGATAGCCGGGTTTCGCATCCGCCGTCTTGCGAACAATATTCTGCGCACGGAGGACATCGTCGCTGAGGCTGAACAGGTGCGCGAACGTCTGCGGCGACAATCCGGTGATGGTGAATGACATGGGTGTGCTCCTTGTGTGTGGAGCCCCATTTCGCACCCGGCGGCGGCCGATCGCCACCCGATGCTTGCGGTTCAACGAAAAAGCCCGCGCTTTGGGGCGCGGGCTTGTCGATAATCAGAACGCGTCCGATCAGAGCGCTTTGGTCAATTCCGGCACGGCGACGAACAGATCCGCCACGAGGCCGTAATCGGCGACCTGGAAGATCGGCGCTTCCTCGTCCTTGTTGATGGCGACGATGATCTTGGAATCCTTCATGCCCGCAAGGTGCTGGATGGCGCCCGAGATGCCGACCGCCACGTAGAGTTCTGGGGCAACGATCTTGCCGGTCTGGCCGACCTGATAGTCGTTCGGGGCGTAGCCTGCGTCCACTGCGGCGCGCGAGGCGCCAACCGCTGCGCCAAGCTTATCGGCCAGCGGAATGATGACTTCCTTGAACTTGTCAGACGAGCCGAGCGCACGGCCGCCCGAGACGATCCGCTTTGCGGCCGTCAGTTCCGGACGGTCCGATTTCACCATCTCGTCCGAGACGAACTCGGATTTGAACGGGCCTGCCGGCGCTGCCGCCGACTCGACGGAAGCCGAACCGCCGCCAGCTGCGGCCGGGAAGGCCGTGCCGCGCACGGTGATGACTTTCTTGGCGTCCGACGACTTGACCGTCATGATCGCGTTGCCGGCATAGATCGGGCGAACGAACGTGGACGGATCAATCACGGCCACGATTTCGGACAGCTGCATCACATCGAGTTTCGCGGCGATGCGCGGGGCGATGTTCTTGCCTGTGGTGGTGGCGGCGATGAACACGGCGTCATAGCCGGCCATCATCGGCACCACGAGGGCTTCCATGGCTTCAGCGCTTTGTTTCTTCAGCGATGCGCCGTCCGCATGGACAACCTTGCGCACACCGGCGATCTGCCCGGCCGCGGCGGCCACGGCGCCCGCGCCTTCACCGGCGACGAGCACATCGACATCGCTGCCGAATTTCGAAGCGGCGGTCACGACCTTCGCGGTCGCATCCGACAGGTTTGCATTGTCATGTTCTGCAATGACGAGGACGGCCATCAGACAGCTCCTGCCGTTTTGAGTTTCGCGACCAGGGCCGCCACATCTTCAACTTTCACACCGGCGCTGCGGGTCGCAGGCTCGGTCACTTTCACTACCGTAAGGCGCGGCGAGATATCGACGCCGTAAGCTTCGGGCGACTTCTCGGCGATCTCTTTCTTCTTGGCCTTCATGATGTTCGGCAGCGAGGCATAGCGCGGCTCGTTGAGGCGCAGGTCCACCGTCACGATGGCCGGCAGGGTGAGCTTCACGGTCTGCAGGCCGCCATCGACTTCGCGGACGACTTTCAGCGCGCCGCCGTCTTTTTCCAGCTTGTAGGCGAACGTGCCCTGCGGCCAGTCCAGCAGCGCGGCCAGCATCTGGCCGGTCTGATTGCTGTCATCGTCGATCGCCTGCTTGCCGAGGATCACGAGGTCTGGCGATTCTTCGCCCACGACCTTCGCCAGCAGCTTGGCCACGGCCAGCGGCTCGACGGTCGCATCGGTCTTGATCAGGATGCCCCGGTCCGCGCCCATGGCGAGCGCCGTGCGGATGGTTTCCTGTGCCTGCTGCGGGCCGATCGAGACGACGACGATCTCCGTCGCGACGCCGGCTTCCTTGAGGCGCACGGCCTCTTCGACCGAAATCTCGTCGAACGGGTTCATCGACATCTTGACGTTGGCGAGATCGACGCCGGTCTGGTCCGGCTTCACGCGGACCTTCACGTTGTAGTCGATGACGCGCTTGACAGGCACGAGGACCTTCATGCGGGCACTCCCAGGCTGGTTTCTGATTGTGGAAATAACAGGTGCGCCGTCCCTACCGTTGCGGCGCCTCGCGCGCAAGAGTTGACGCTTACGTCAGGGTCAATTGGGCGCACTTTTGCGTTAACGCTTGAGATGCCTACTCCGGCGCTTCGCCGTTCGCTCCGAGCACGATTCCGGCGAGGTAGAGCGACCCGCAGATGAGGATCCGGTCGGCGCCGCTTGCGGCGGCTGCGCGGACGGCGGCGTCGAGGCTGTCGCAAGCCGTGGCGGTGAGGGCGGCTGTGTGCGCCGCGTCGACCAGACGGACCGGTTCGGCGCCGAGGTGGCCGGGCGCATTCGGCATCGTGAAGACCGGCGGCTTGAGATACCGGAACGGCATGAAAAAGCCGACCGAATCCTTGCTGGCGAGCATCGCGGTGACGAGGGCGGTCTTGCCGCCGAGGGATTTCAGGTGGCGCGCGATGGCGCGCGCCGCATGCGGATTGTGGCCGCCATCGAGCCAGACCTCGCGGCCGTCCGCCATCGCCGTCACCGGCCCGGGCTTCAGGCGCTGCATCCGCGCGGGCCAGGTCGCCGAGCGTGCGCCGCGAAAGATCGCGTCCTGCGAGATGCGCGTCGAGTTGCCGAACAGCTGCATCGCCATTGCCGCCAGCGCGGCATTCGAGCGCTGATGCTCGCCGATCAGGGCAAGGTCTTCCGGCATTGCGTCCACGAAATGCGTCTTGAGGCGGTAGAGCGGCGCGCCCTCCGCCGCCGCTTTCTTCGTAATCACGTCATCGCAGACCTTGCGCTGGATTGCGGAGAGAACGGGACGGCCCTTCTTGATGATGCCCGCCTTCTCGCCGGCAATCGAGCGCAGGTCTGAACCCAGGAAGGCCTTGTGATCAAAGTCCACCGGCGTGATCACCGACAAGGCAGGTGCGTCGATCACATTTGTCGCGTCGAACCGGCCGCCGAGGCCCACTTCGAGAATCAAAAGGTCCGCCGGCACTTCCGAGAAGGCGAGGATGGCCGCCGCC
>JAIXVM010000197.1 GCA_027482995.1 Hyphomonadaceae bacterium
AGCATCTCGTTGAGCTGCGACACCCAGCCGACCGTCCGGGCCAGTGCAAACAGCACGGTGAACATGGTCGTCGGGAAGCCCATCGCTTCGAGGATGATGCCCGAATAGAAGTCCACGTTTGGATAGAGCTTCTTGCTCACGAAATACTCGTCCTGCAGGGCAATCCGCTCGAGTTCCATCGCCACCTTCAGCTGCGGGTGGTCCTTCATGTCGAGTGCTTCGAGAACCTCGTGACAAGTCTTCTGCATCACCGTCGCACGCGGATCGTAGTTCTTGTACACGCGGTGTCCGAAACCCATCAGGCGGATGTCGCTGCTGGGGTCTTTCACTTGCCGCACGAACTCGGGGATATTGTCCACCGAACCGATGGCGCGCATCTGCCGAAGGGCGGCTTCGTTTGCGCCGCCATGGCTGGGGCCCCAAAGGCAGGCAACGCCCGCTGCCACCGCCGCAAACGGGTGAGCGCCGGACGACGCAGCCAGGCGCACGGTCGACGTCGAAGCATTTTGCTCGTGATCGGCGTGAAGCATGAAGAACCGGTCCATCGCCCGCGCGAGCACCGGATTGATTTCATACTCCTCTGCCGAAACGGAGAAGCACATGTTGAGGAAGTTTTCCGAATAGGAGAGCTTGTTCAGCGGATCGACGAACTTCTGACCCATCGTGTATTTCATGCAGCGCGCGGCAATCGTCGGCATCTTCGCGATCAGCCGGATTGAGCCAAGCTTGCGTTCGGCGGGGTCCTCGTTGCCGACTGCGCCGGGATAAAACGCCGCCATGCCGCCCACAGCGCCCGTGAGCATTGCCATCGGATGGCTGTCGCGCCGGAACCCGTCAAAGAACCTGTCCTGCTGGGTGTGCAGGAGCGTGTGATGCTTCACCTCTTTCAGGAAGGCATCATACTCGGTCTTTTGGGGAAGCTTGCCGTTGAGGAGCAGATAGCAGAGCTCCATGAAGTTCGATTTGTCGCAAAGCTGCTCGATCGGATATCCCCGGTGCAACAGGATGCCCTGCTCACCATCGATGAAGGTGATCTGGCTCTCGCAGCTGCCGGTCGAGGTGAAGCCAGGATCAAGCGTAAAGTGACCCGTCTGCGCGTAGAGCTTGCTGACGTCGATGACATTTGGTCCGACCGTCCCCGAGTACACAGGAAGGTCAACGACCTTGCCGGCCACTTCAAGTTTCGCGACGCCCGCTTTTTTCACTCTGTTTTCCATCAGCTCTTTCCCTGTTCACTTAGCCGGACGCGGCGCCGCCCCTGGCGCCGGCCTTAATCTGGTCCTCAATACGGCCGAGCGCTTCGTCGCGCCCGAGCCACTCCATAACCGGCGCCAGATCAGGAGCCGGAAGCCCGCCTGTTAACGCAGCCCGCAGCGGTGGCCCGACCTGGCCCATCGAGAGCTGTGTTGCACTGCAATATGCCGAGATCGTTTCGGAAATACTAGCGGTTGTCCAAGTCTCATTCTTGCACAATTCGGCGAGCAGGCCCGTCAACCGGGCGATACCGTCCTCGGATAACGCCTTTCTGGCATTCTTGTTGAGCTCAAGCGGCCGATGGGAACGCAGGAAGCGAAACGCCTCTGCCAATTCGATGAGGGTTGAGCCCCTGTCCTTCATGTGCGGCAGCGCGCGGCGAATTCGGTGAGCCGCGTCAGCGTCAAGCGCGCCGTCAGCCTGCAGGAAGGGCGTCAGCAATTCAAACAGCCGCTCATCTTTTGCCAGCCGGATGAAGTGCGCATTGACGGTGCCCAGCTTCTCGAGGTCCAGGCGGGCAGGGGCCTTGTTGACGCCGCTGAGATCGAACAGCGAGATCGCCTCGTCTTCGGTGAAGATCTCCTGATCCCCATGGCTCCATCCCAGCCGAAGCAGGTAGGCCTTCATCCCTTCGGGCAGATACCCAAAGTCACGGTAAGCCGTCGTCGAAAGTGCGCCGTGCCGTTTGGACAGCTTAGCCCCATCGTTCCCGTGGATCATGGGAAGATGCGAGAAGTGCGGCACATCCCAACCCATCGCTTCATAGATCGGGATCTGGCGGAACGTGTTGCGCAAGTGATCGTCGCCGCGAATGACGTGCGTCACTTCCATGTCGTGATCATCGACCACAACCGCCAGCATGTAGGTCGGTGACCCATCGGCGCGGAGCAGAACGAGATCATCAATCTCGGAAGCGCGCACCTTCACAAGTCCCTGCACGCCGTCTTCAACAATCTGATCGCTGCCTTCCGGGGCGCGAAGTCTCACCGTGAACGGTGCGTCCGGCGAAGGCGGCGTGCCGCCGTTTCGCCAGGGCGACCGGAATGGTGCGAGCAGGGAATTGGCTTCGACGAGCAGCGCCTCGCGCTCGGTCTCGCTCAACCCTTCCTGACGTGCCGCCAGCCGCTTTTCTTCGCCAAGGTCACGCCTTGCCTGAAGCTCTTCGGCGCTGACATAACAGCGAAACGCGGTTCCGCGCTCGATCATCTCGAGCGCCACGTCGGCGTGCCGCGGCGCGCGGCCCGATTGCATCACCGGCGGCTCGTCCGGATCAAGGCCGAGCCAGGACATCGCGTCCAGAATTGCGGCCGTGGCCTCAGGCGTCGAGCGCTCGTGGTCCGTGTCCTCGATTCGCAGAAGAAACCGTCCCGAATGTCTTTTCGCGAAAAGGTAGTTGAAAAGCGCTGTGCGTGCCCCTCCAATGTGAAGCATCCCGGTTGGGGAAGGGGCAAATCGCGTCACAACGCGCATGATCAGGGCTAACTCCGAGAAACCGGCGCGACCGCCGCTGACGGGGTGCAGAAACACGAGGATGATCCGAAGTGCAAGGGGGCGGGCTGCCCGGATTTGGACTGCTGCGCGGCGCCGCCGGAATGGCCGGCATCGACGCCCGGCCCCTCATGCTCGCGTTCGCCACTTGTGGTGGGGCTGCGGTTTACTTTTCGCTCCGGTATGAACCGGATCCATTGCATGTCTGGGGCGTCCTCAGCTTGGCCTTCATCGTCTGGCTCGCGGCCCGGCGATGGTCGACATCAGACATTGTGATCACCCTCACAGTCATTGCGCTCGGCGCAGTCTTGGGGTTGGCGGCGGCAAGTCAGCGCGCGCGCACCGTGGCTGCTCCAGTGATTCTGTCGGCAACAGGTCCGGCCATGATCGAAGGCTGGGTGCAGGACGTCGAGCCCGGACGAAACGGCGTCCGGTTGCTAGTGCGTGTGCATTCGATTGCCGGAATGGCTGCCGAACAGACGCCGAAGTTCGTGCGTTTGACCCACACGAGCCGCCTCGAAGTCTTTCCCGGCCGGTTTGTGCGGTGTTGGTCCGTGCTGCGTCCACCGCCCGGGCCCGCGATGCCGGGGGAATACGATTTCAGGCGGCAGGCCTGGTTCGCGCAACTTGGCGCTGTCGGTTATGTTCAGGGACGGTGCCGGGGTGGGACCCTCGGCGCACACCGTGAACTCGGCGCTCAGGCTCAACTTTGGCTTGGCGCGGCCCGAAGAAATCTCGCAGCGGCCGTCAACGAGCAGGCGGGGCCTCGGGCCGGAGGCTTCGCGGCAGCCCTTGTCTCGGGCGACCGCAGTTTCATGAGCGAAGACGATACCGAAGCCCTTCGTGCGTCTGGATTATCGCACATCATTTCGATCTCCGGCTTGCACATGTCCATCCTCGGAGGGCTGGTCTTTCTTTTGGTGAAGCGAACATTGGTTTTCATCGAACCGATCGCGCTGCGGATCGCTGTCCAGAAGCCTGCAGCCATTGCCGCGATACTGGCCTGCCTCGCCTATCTGGTTGTGTCCGGCGCGGCCGTCGAGACGCAGAGGTCGTTTGTCATGGCGGCTATTGTCTTTGGTGCCGTTATCTTTGACCGCGCAGCCATCAGTCTACGGACTTTTGCGATTGCCCTGATTGCGGTCGTTCTGCTCCAGCCAGAGAGTGTCGTCTCGCCGGGATTCCAGATGTCGTTTGCTGCAACGGGCGCCTTGATTGCGGCGTTCGAAGTCTGGCGGAATCGCCGGTCCCAATCCGACACTGTGTTGGGTCCGATTGCGTTCAGTTGGGTCTCGATCATCGTCACATCGGTGGTCGCGGGCCTCGCCACGATGCCCTTTGCCATCTATCACTTTGACCGCGCCTCTCCGATTGGTCTGGTTGCGAACCTGGCCGCAACGCCCGTCATCACATTCCTGTCTGCGCCTGCGGCCGCAGCGGCGTTCCTGCTGGCGCCCTTTGGTCAGTCCGAGATCGGACTAAGGCTTTTTGGTTATAGCCTGGAGCTTGTGCTCTCGATCGGTCACTTCTTTGCCGGGTTTGAGGGCGAAGCAACACCGTCCGCCCATCTCATGCCGGCGTCCGTCATGATACTCGCAACATTCGCTCTCGGAGGCGCGGCGGCGACGACCGGCGCGGCGCGCTACGTGCTGGGCGGCGCCTTCGGTCTTTGCGCGTTGATCGCCTGGTGGACGGCGCCAACATTTCTGGCCCATTGGTCGCCCTCCGGGAATCTGTTTCTGGCCAACCGGAAG
This sequence comes from Hyphomonadaceae bacterium, assembly GCA_027482995.1. Lineage (GTDB taxonomy): Bacteria > Pseudomonadota > Alphaproteobacteria > Caulobacterales > Hyphomonadaceae > Hyphomonas. The sequence continues at coordinate 4,497 of JAIXVM010000197.1, forward strand.
GACGGGATAACCCGGTTCGCGCTCTTGGACGCAGACGGTCTGCCGCCTTTGCGGTTTGCAGATGTGGAGCCAGACATGTGCCCCGAGCCAGGTTGTAGTGTTCAAACCTCGCGGGGTACCGCAACGCACATCAGGCCGGGTACGGAGCCGGAAGTCTGCTTCAAGGGCGAAACCGGTGCCTGCTTCACGGGTCGCACCACAGATTCCCTGACCTGGACGTGGGCAGAGGTTCTCAAGACGGGCGGCGCAACGGCCTACTCAACCCGCTCTGGCATAACCGTGACCCATCCCATGCCGTGTGGGGTAAGGCCTTGGTATCCGTGCCCGGGAATGACCGAGCCCCTCAAGGACGCCGCCGATGCCGGATAGTTCAGTCGGTGACTTCGTCTATTCATACTTCCGGACGAGCGATACCAGACGCCCTTGAACCTCTACGCGGTCGGGTCCGAAGATGCGGGTCTCGTAGGCGGGGTTCGCAGCCTCAAGCGCCACGGATGCGCCCTTGCGGCGAAGGCGTTTGAGGGTCGCTTCCTCGCCGTCAATCAGCGCCACGACGATGTCGCCGGTCTGGGCACTGTTCGTCCGCTTGAGGATCACGATGTCCCCATTCAGGATGCCGGCCTGGATCATGGAGTCGCCCTGAACCTCGAGCGCGAAATAGTCGCCGGCGTCCGAGACGTCCGAAGGGGCTGGCACGTGTCCGTTGTCCTGCTGGATCGCCGAAATCGGAGACCCTGCCGCGATCCTGCCGACAAGCGCGATCATGCCGGGGCGATAACTGTCCGGGATCTGGTTGGCCACGAGCGCGGGCTTGAAATCCCGGCGCTGACGCGAAGCTGGCGACGGCGCGGCCGAATCCGGAAGCTTCAGGACTTCCAGCGCCCGCGCCCTGTTTGCGAGCCTGCGGATGAAGCCGCGTTCCTCCAGGGCCGTGATCAGTCGGTGAATTCCGGATTTTGAGGCCAGATCGAGTGCCTCTTTCATTTCATCAAACGATGGAGACACTCCAGTCTCCCGGATGCGGTCATTGATGAAGAGAAGCAGCTCTTTTTGCTTGCTGGTGAGCATCTGGGGAACCTTTCGGTGTGATTCTATGTTCACTTGTGTTCTATGTGTGTTCCCGTTTCGGGTCAAGAGTCCCACAGGCCGAATTGACGGCTCGGGACCGTCGAAACGGTCCCGTTCAGGTTGCTTGGCGCAGTTGCCTGGTAAACGCGGCCCTGTCGCTCCTCTTCATCAGGCTCTCGCCGATCAGGAACCTCCGGATACCGAATATCCGCAGCCGGTGAATATGTCCGGGCTCGGAAATGCCGCTTTCGGAGATGATCTGCCGGCTGCCGGCTACTTTCGGCGCAAGCCGCTCGCTGGTGCCCAGATCGGTGATCATCTGCTTCAGGTCGCGATTGTTGATGCCAATGAGAGGGGAGGGCAAACGCAGGGCGCGCGCCAGCTCCTCTTCGTCATGCGTCTCAACCAGGACATCCATTCCGAGATCAGCTGCCGTTTGTGTAAGCTCGGCGGCGCAGGCGTCGTCCACGGCGCTCATGATGACAAGAATGCAATCAGCTCCGTGCGCGCGCGATTCTACGACCTGCAGCGGATCAATCATGAAGTCTTTCCGCAGCATCGGAATGGAAACGGCCGACCGGATGGCCGCAAAGTCCGTGAGATTGCCGCCGAAGCTCGGTCCGTCCGTGAGCACCGACAGGCACGCCGCCCCACCGCGCTGGTAGTCGATAGCAATGTCGGCCGCATTGGCGCCCGGCAGGATTTCACCCGCACTCGGGGACTTCCGTTTGATCTCGCAGATCAGAGCATTTTCGCCGGATGCCACGACTTCGGAAAGCGCGCCTGCGAAGCCTCGCGCGGGCGGCTGCGCTTTGGCGTCCGCGATGAGGTCGCCATAAGTCCGCGACCGCTTGAGGGCGCGCACCTCATCGGCTTTGTATTCGAGTATCCTGTCGAGCGCTGTGGTCATTCGGGCGGCTCTCCCTGCGACGCACGGCGAAGCAGCGCCAGATGCTCTCTCGCTTTTCCGGAGTCGATCGCCCGGGCAGCGAGCTCGGCGCCTTCAGCCAGGTCCGCGGCTCGGTCCAGGACGACAAGTCCCGCCGCCGCGTTCAAAAGCACCATGTCCCGGAATGGACCCTGATGGCCGTCAAACAAATCGAGAATGGCCTGTGCATTTCCGGCGACATCTGTTCCCTCGACCGTCGAGAGAGGGTGAGATGGAAGCCCCGCTGTTGCGGGATCTATCACGAACTCGATGACGCCCGTGCGGGTCACCTCGCAAACCTTGGTCGGTCCCGAAATCGAGATCTCGTCCACACCGTCGAGGCCGTGCACGACCCATGAGCGGACCGAACCGAGCGCGTGCAATGCATCCGCCATCGGACGTACCCATTCCGGCGCAAACACACCCAGTATCTGATGTTGCGCGCCGGCGGGATTTGTCAACGGACCCAGCAGGTTGAAGATCGTCCGTATCCCGAGTTTCATGCGGATCGGCGCAACATGGCGCATCGCGCTGTGATGGTTCCGCGCAAACATGAAGCCGACGTTCGCCTGGTCGATGCAGTGCTTCAGTGTCTCGTTGTCGACCTCGATATTGACTCCCAGTGCCTCCAGAACATCCGCAGACCCGGTCTTGGGCGGCACGGATCGGTTGCCGTGCTTGGCCACCCGTCCACCCGCCGCCGCGATAACGATCGCGCTGGCGGTCGAGGTGTTCAGGCTCTTCCAGGGAAGGCCGCCGGTCCCACAGGTATCGAGCAATTGACCGCCGATCTCGACGGTGCGCGCATGCCGTCTCATGATCCGTGCGCCGGCAATCAACTCATCCGCTGTTTCGCCGCGCACCGCGAGGCCCATGAGGAACGCGCCTGTCTCTTCGGGAGCGGCAGAGCCGGTCAACAAGGCCTCGAACGCACCTTCCAGCACGTCCGCCGGAAGCGCTTGGCCGAGCGCGATCGCCTTCAGCGCGGTGGAAAGTCCGCTGCCGGTCATTTCGGAATCTGGGCCAGAAAGTTCTTCAGAAGGGCGTGACCGTGTTCGGTCAGGATGCTTTCCGGATGGAACTGCACGCCGAAGATCGGGCGGGAGACATGATGCAAGGCCATGATCTCCCCATCCTCTGTGTACGCATCAGCGCGCAGGGCGTCTGGCAGCGTTTCCGTCTTCACGGCGAGCGAGTGATATCGCACCACCGAGAACGACGAAGGCAAGCCTTCAAACAGGGCACCACCGGAATGCGAGATGCGGGATATCTTGCCGTGGCGGATTTCGCGGGCGCCGATCACGTCTCCGCCAAAGGCCTGCCCGATTGCCTGGTGGCCGAGACATACGCCGAGGATCGGCATGGACTCTGGCGCCTTGGCGATCAAGTCGAGGCAAATCCCGGCCTCGTTCGGCGTACACGGGCCTGGCGAAAGCAGAATGCCGGAAGGCTTGAGCGCCAGTGCTTCTTCCACCGTCAGCGCATCATTGCGCACGACATGCGTCCGGCTTCCGAGTTCCTCGACATAGTGGACGAGGTTCCAGGTGAAGCTGTCATAGTTGTCGATTACCAGGATCATTGATCGAACTCGTAAGCTGCCGACAACTCCGCCGCGCGCCGAAGCGCGCCCGATTTGTGCACGGTCTCGTCAAACTCATATTGCGGCTCGGAATCGAGTACGACGCCGCCGCCGGCCTGAATGTGGAGCTGGCCATCCTTGATCACGGCAGTCCGCAGGGCGATGCAGGTATCGAGATCGCCGTTCCAGCCGAAATACCCCACCGCGCCGCCATAAATGCCACGGCGCGATGTCTCCAGCTCGTTGATGATCTGCATCGCGCGGATTTTTGGCGCGCCCGAAACCGTACCCGCCGGAAAGCCGGCAAGCAGTGCATCGAC
>JAIXVM010000141.1 GCA_027482995.1 Hyphomonadaceae bacterium
CACATGATCGAGGTCGAGCTCAAGGCCCGCCTCGCCCTTGGACGCCATTTCAGCGGAGGAGGAGGTGAGGCCGGCGGCGCCCATGTCCTGGATCGACTGGATGGCATCAGTCGCCATCAGCTCGAGGCAGGCCTCGATCAGCAGTTTCTCCGTGAACGGATCGCCGACCTGCACGGTCGGGCGATTGTCTTCCTCGCCTTCGGTGAATTCGGCAGACGCCATGGTGGCGCCGTGGATGCCGTCGCGGCCCGTCTTGGAGCCAACATACAGGATCGGCAGGCCGGGCAGGGCGCCGCGGGCGTAGAAGATCTTGTCCTGATCGGCGAGGCCGACGGCCATCGCGTTGACAAGGATGTTGCCGTTATAGCCTTCGTCGAATTGCGTCTCGCCCGCCACGGTCGGCACGCCCACGCAGTTGCCATAGCCGCCGATGCCCGCGACGACGCCGGAGACAAGCTGGCGCGTTTTCGGGTGGCTTGGGTCTCCGAAACGGAGCGCATTGACCAGCGCGATCGGGCGCGCGCCCATCGTGAACACGTCGCGCAGGATGCCGCCGACGCCGGTGGCCGCACCCTGATAGGGCTCGATGTAGGAAGGGTGGTTGTGGCTCTCCATCTTGAAGATGGCGGCCTGGCCATCGCCGATATCGATGACGCCGGCGTTCTCACCCGGCCCCTGGATGACGCGGGGGCCTTTGGTGGGGAATTTCGCGAGGTGGCGGCGGGAGGATTTGTAGGAGCAATGCTCCGACCACATGACCGAATAGATGCCGAGTTCGACAAGGTTGGGCTTGCGGCCCAGGCGGCTGACGAGCCGCTCCCACTCATCGGCCTTGATGCCGTGTTCGACCCCCGAGGCGGGGTCTTGCTGCGCGGTCAGATGGGCGAGAATGGCGGCTGTATCGGTCATGCCGGGCGTTTAGCGGCAAAGCCCGCGAGTCGCCAGACCTAGTGCGTGACGGCGTCGATGGCGGCCAGGTGGCGCTTCTTGCTAACGCCGGGCAGGAAGCTCGCCTCGAAACTGTTGCGGGCGAGCTGGATGATCTGCGCATCGCTGAGACCCAGCGCCTGCGACACCTGCTCGTAGTTTCGTCCGACATAGCCGCCGAAATAGGCCGGATCGTCCGAGTTCACGGTGACCATCAGGCCCGCTTCCAGCTGGGCTTTCACAGGGCTGTCTTTCAGGTCGTGGATCACGCAAAGCGACAGGTTTGACAGCGGGCAGTTCGTCAGCGGTGTCTGGGTGTCCCGAAGGATCTCGATCAGGGCGGGGTCTTCCATCGAGCGGTTTCCATGGTCGATCCGGTCCACGCCGATGTCCAGCAGCGCCTCGCGCACATATTGCGGCGGGCCTTCCTCGCCCGCGTGCATGCAGAGCTTGAAGCCGAGCGCCTCACAGCGCTTGTAGAGGCGTTCGAACTTCAGCGGGGGATGACCCATTTCGGAGGAGTCGAGCCCGACGCCGATGAATTTGTCATGCCAGGGTTCGGATACCTTCAAGAGGTCAAAGCCGTCTTCCTCGGAGAGGTGCCGCAGGAAGCTCATGATCAAGTAACCCGAAATTCCCAGCTCCTTTTCCCCGCGCGCCAGCGCCGCGAGGATGCCTTCGGTCACCGCGCCGAAGGGCACGCCGCGCGCCGTATGCGCCTGCGGGTCAAAGAACATCTCGACATGGCGCACATTGTCGGCCGCCGCACGCTGAAGGTAGGCCCAGGTCAGGTCGTGGAAGTCTTCCTCGGTGCGCAGCACCTGCATGCCCTCGTAATAGAGGTCGAGGAACTCCTGAAGGTTCGAGAAATTGTAGGCGGCCTTGGCCTCGTCCAGCGTCTTGAAGCGCAGGTCGATCTTGTTGCGGGCGGCGAGCTGCATCATCAACTCCGGCTCGAAGCTGCCTTCGATATGGAGGTGGAGTTCGGCCTTGGGCAGGCGCTGGATCAGGTCACGTTGGGTCATGACTCAAGACGTAACCGAACGTCCGGAGGGCGTCCAGAACGCGCTCAGTTTGCGCTGCCTGACTGCACGGATTTCAGGTAGGCGATGAGACCGGCGGCGTCGATTTGTTCAAATTGCCAGTCCGGCATGTCGGGATGGTCGCTGACGCTTCCTTGAGCAAAGCGAGCTTCGAGCGTGTCGAGATCGACGGTCTGGCTCAGGAGACGCAGCGGCGGCGCGTCCGGATGCGGGCTTTCATCTGCAGCGCCGACCGCGTGACAACCGGCGCACGCTGTCTCCGCAATGGCTTCGCCGCGACCGATCAGTTCGGCCTGCTCCGCAGACAAGACGTCTTCGACGGGGGCGGAACCCGCGACCGACTCCTCTGTTTCAGCTTCGGTTGGCAGAACGTCGGACGATTTGGAGCAAGCCGGTAGCGCAATCGCGAGAAGCAGGGAAAGCAGGGCCGCCTTCGATCTCGTCACGCTGCGGCCATCAGGCTTTCAAACAAGCGCACGCCATCGGCGCCGCCTTCGTGGCCGCCGACGGCCCGCTCGGGGTGGGGCATCAGGCCGAGGACGCGCCCGTTTTCAGACAGCACGCCGGCGATATCGCGGGCGGCGCCGTTGGGATTCTCGCCGGCGGCATAACGGAACGCGACGCGCCCTTCGCCTTCGAGCCGGTCCAGCGTGGCGGTGTCGGCGTAGTAGTTGCCCTGGGCGTGCGCGATCGGCATCATGATCTCGCTCCCGGGGGTGTAGGCGCTCGTGAAGGCCGTATTCGCGCTGTCCACTTTCAGCTTCTGCGGGCGGCACACGAAGTGAAGTGAGGCGTTGCGGATCAGCGCGCCGGGCAGCAAGCCCATCTCGGTCAGGATCTGGAAGCCGTTGCAGGCGCCCAGAACGTGACCGCCGCGGGCCGCATGGTCTCTGAGCTGCGAAATGACCGGCGAGTTGGCCGCCATCGCGGCGCAGCGAAGGTAATCACCATAAGTGAAACCGCCGGGCACCATCACAAGATCGGTGCCGTCCGGGATCACGCCGTCCTTGTGCCAGACCATTGCGGGCGGTTTGCCCGTCAGCTTTTCCAATGCGTCATGCGCATCGCGGTCACAGTTCGAGCCCGGAAAGACAATTACGGCGGTTTTCATGTTTCCCTCCTTAGCAGGGAGTCGCCCGCCTTGAAAACAGCGCGCATAGCCCCGGCAAGTACTGAGACTATTCCGCCACAGTTTTGGCCCTTTCGGGCTTACGATGGGTTGCTCTGCCGGACCGGGCAGGCCACCTTCCGACTCATCAACCAAGCAGGAGATTGATCCATGAAAAAACTCGCAGCAGCTCTTTTCGTTGTCGCGCTCGTCCCGACACTCGCCGCCTGCAACACCGTCAAAGGCGTTGGCAAGGACGTGCAGGCCGGCGGCGAAGTCGTCGAAGAAGTGGCGAAAGAAGTCGAAACCGAAATCAAGAACTAATCTGAATGGGACCGGCGGAGCCTTTGGCTTCGCCGGTCATCCCTTGCCCTGGAAGATGAACCAGGCGCCCAAAGCGATCAGGCCGAACCCAATCGCATGGTTCCAGCCGAGCGGCTCCTTCAAGACCCAAACCGAGAATCCGGCAAACACGATCAGGGTGATCACTTCCTGGATCGTTTTCAGCTGCGCGGCCGAATAGACGCTGTGTCCCCAGCGATTGGCGGGGACTGCGAAGCAGTATTCGAGAAACGCGATTCCCCAGCTCGCCAGAATGACCAGCACGAGCGGCGCCGCCTTGAATTTCAGGTGGCCATACCAGGCCAGCGTCATGAACAGGTTCGAGATCGAAAGCAGCACGATCGGCAGAATGTGAGGGGGCATGCAGAGGCTCCGGCCAGGTCAGCGGCGAACCTAGCGCGGGAAACCGGCTGCACAAATTCCGCGAACTGCCCCGATGCGGGTATCAGTCGGCGAATGTGGCGATGACCGGCACATGGTCGGACGGCTTTTCGAGGGCCCGCGCCTTGCGGAAGATCTCGATGCCCTGAAGCCTGTCTGCCATCCGCGGGCAGGCGAGCACATGGTCGATCCGGATGCCGTGGTCCTTCTGGAAGGCGCCGGCCTGATAATCCCAGAAGGTGTATTGATGCGCGCGGCCGTCGCAGGCTTCGAAGGATTCGGTCAGGCCGAGGTATTTCAGCCGCCGGAACGCCGCGCGTGTGTCCGGCAGACCGAGGGCGTCGGTGTTCCAGACGGTGTCATCCCAGCAGTCTTCCGGACCTGGAATGCAATTGTAGTCGCCGCAAATGACGAACGGCTGCTCGGCCTTGAGCATTTCTGCCGCATGCCGTTCGAGGGCGTCTGACCATTCAAGCTTGTAGTCATACTTCTCGCCCGGCGCGGGATTGCCGTTCGGGACATAAACGCCCGCCACGCGAACGGGGCGGGGCGAAAGCACGGTTGCCTCGATGTAGCGCGCCTGGGGATCGGCCAGCGTGGACATCTCCTTCGAGACGTCTTCCAGCGGGAATTTCGAGAGAATCGCGACGCCGTTATAGGTTTTCTGGCCGTGGACGGCGCAGTTCCAGCCTTGTTCCTCGATCTCGCGATAGGGGAAGGCGTCCGTCTCGCATTTCAGTTCCTGAAGGCAGACGACATCGGCGTTAATGGCGTCCAGCACCTCCAGAACCGTCGGCAGGCGGGCCTTGATCGAGTTTACATTCCATGTGGCGATGCGCATGCGACGTCCATAACCACCTTGGACCCATTGTTCCAGCCGGTACCGGGGCCTATACTATCCCATCCTTCCTCGGAGAATTGCCATGCACGCTCCCGGCCTGTTCCAACTGTTGCTCATCCTGGGCGTTGCACTGCTGCTGTTCGGCGGCCGTGGTCGCCTGACCAACATCATGGGCGATGCCGCAAAGGGAATCACCGCGTTCCGCAAGGGCCTGCAGGATGAAAGCGCGACCAGCGAGAAGAAGGACGATCTGGTGAATATCACCCCCAAAAAGGACGACACGAAGACGTCGTGACCGCTGGTACGGAGGGCGCATTGCCATGCTGCCCGGTGTCGGGTTTTCCGAAATTCTCATCATTGGCCTTGCGGCGCTGATCTTTGTCGGCCCGAAGGACCTGCCCATGTTGATGCGCCGGGCGGGCGAATTCATCGGCAAGGGCCGGCGCATGGCCCGTGAGTTTCAGTCCGCCTTCGAGGACATCGCGCGCCAGAGCGAGCTCGAGGAGCTGAAAAAGGAAATCCAGGCCCTCAAGCAGTCCAATGTACTCACCAAGGCGCAGGAAGAGCTTGCCGCAGTTGAGGCGGACATCAATTCCGCCGTGATGCGCGCTCATCCGCCGGCGGCCGAGGCGGCCATCCCGTCGCCGGCTGAACCGCCCCCGGCCGGGGAGAGCAAGGCGTGAACTACGTGCCGCCCAAGGATGAGCAGCCGGAGATCACCGACGACGTGGAATCGAGCCGCGCGCCTCTGCTCGAACACTTGAACGAATTGCGCTCCCGGCTGATAAAGTGCCTGATCGCCTTGCTGATCGCGACCTGCATCTGCTTCACCTTTGCCTCGGACATCTACAACCTGCTGGTGACGCCGTTCGCGACGATGGCCGAGGAGCTGCGGGGCTCCAAGCTCGAGTTCATCTTCACGGCGCCGATGGAGTTCTTCTTCGCGCAGCTGAAGCTCGCGCTGTTCGCCGGTGTTTTCCTGGCGTTCCCATATCTCGCCTATCAGCTCTACGCGTTCGTGGCGCCGGGGCTCTACAAGTCCGAGAGAGGCGCGTTCTGGCCCTACCTCGTCCTGTCACCAATCCTCTTCACCCTCGGCGCGGCGCTGGTCTATTTCACGGTATTGCCGATGCTGGCTCGGTTCACGGTATCGATGGAGCAGGCGGAGGCGGCCGGAACCACGATCCAGCTGCTGCCCCGGGTCGGGGACTACCTGTCACTGGTCATGACGCTGATGATGGCGTTTGGCATTTCGTTCCAGCTGCCGCTGGTGCTGACCCTGCTCGGGCGGCTGGGCATCGTAACCGCCAGTATGCTGGCGACGGGCCGCAAGTACGCCATCGTGGGCATCCTGACCTTTGCGGCCCTCTTCACGCCGCCGGACATCATGTCCCAAATTCTGCTCGCTGTGCCGGTTTACCTGCTCTACGAGATCTCGATTATTTCGGTAAAGTTGAGCGAACGGCGCGCGGACAAGGCTGTTTCCGCTGCGGCAACAGGGAATTGAAAGATCAGTCCACCTGCTGACCCCCGTTGCATTTTTCTTGCAGGGCACGATGGTGGACGGCGGGCATTCAACCGTCTCCCGAGAAACGAGGAGCCTCCCGCGTGGCGCGCTTGAACAGCGTTTTGCTGGTCGATTTCGACAATCTCTACGGCGCGGCCGAAGAGGATGTCGTCAAGAACCTGCCTAACTGGCTATTGTGGCTCGAAGACGGCGCCTTGTCCCCGCGGGGCAAGAAACGCCGGTTTGTCCACAAGCGCGTCTACTGGAACCTGCAGTTCGACAAGTACCGGCCGGACTTTGAACAGGCCGGTTTCGAGGCGTTCAACTGCCGGGCGCTGGCCAAGCGCAAGATCAGCGCCGGCAAGAGCTCGGCCGACATCGTCATCACGATGGACGCCATCGAACTGGCGATGAAGACCAAAAAGCTGGATGAGATGATCATCCTGACCACGGATTCGGACTTCGTCCCCGTCGTGAACCGGGTGCAGCACCCGGGCCTGCGCGTCGTCACCGGCGGCAAGGAGACGGACCCGACCTATGAGCTGTTCAGCCAGCACGCCGACGCCGTGATCCATATGGCCGCCTTCCGCTCGGCTTTCGAGTACCAGCGGGCCGAGCGCAAATGGTATCAATTCAAAATTCCCGCCCCGGTTGTGCCCCCGCCATCCCTCCAGCGCGAGCGCCAGTCGCCGCTGCTCGGCCGGGTGCTCTCGGCGCTGGCGACCGGCGAGACCGGCGACAGCAGCATCGCACCGGAGCTTCACCGCGGGGCGAGCCTGATAAAGGCGCTGGGCGAGCGGATGCCGGACCAGGTGCTTTCGAAAACCAAGATCGTGCGGGCGCTGACCGCCATTCCCGAATTCACGCCGGAATACTCCAATGGCGTTCGCCCCTGGCTTGGCCACAAGAATTTCGCGGCGATGATGCGCCGCCTGTCGCAGATCCATCCCGAGATCCAGGTGAAGCCGCTGGGGCAGGGCCGGGTCGAGGTGATCTACCGCGAACCGGGCACAGCGCCGCGCACCCCAGCGGCCGAACCCGAGACCCGGCCTTCGCCGGCGCCGATGGACGAGGCCGAGACAGTGCTGCCGGAAGGCCTGCATTCCCCGGCCTGAGTCGATTGGCCTGAGTGTGGACAGGAGGGGGCGGCGCGGATTAGAGCCTGTCGTCACAACCTCCGTCCTTTCAAGGCCCTGACCGCCCATGTTCGATATCCGCGCGATCCGCGAGACCCCTGACGTTTTCATCCGCGCCTGGAACCGCCGGAAGGCCGG
>JAIXVM010000110.1 GCA_027482995.1 Hyphomonadaceae bacterium
GGACCGCGAATGGTTGTCCTGCACAAACCGCGCGGTGATGCCCACCGCGTGGAAATCGGCCTCATGATAAACTTCACTGAACCATCCGCGCGCATCGCCATGGCGCTTGGTCCGGACGTGCAGGACGTCCGGAAAAATGGCATCTGGCGTGACCAGCAAACTCATGTGCAACCCGAACAGGACCTGACCCGGCTATAGCATGCCGCGTCCATCCTTCAAGCGGCAGCCTATTCCACCGTCACGGATTTGGCGAGGTTGCGCGGCTGGTCCACATCCGTGCCTTTGACGAGCGCCACGTGGTAGGCGAGCAATTGCAGAGGGATGGCAGCCAGGATCGGCAGCGAGATTGCGTCCCCATCCGGCATGCGGATCACGTGATCGGCGCGTTTGCCCGCCGCCTTGATGCCCGCATCGTCGGAAATCAGGATCACTTCCGCCCCGCGCGCGCGCACTTCTTCGACGTTCGAGATCGTCTTCTCGAAAAGTTCATCGAACGGCGCGACGACCACCACGGGCAGGCCCTTCTCGATCAGCGCGATCGGACCATGCTTCAGCTCGCCTGCGGCATAGCCCTCGGCGTGGATGTACGACACCTCTTTCAGCTTAAGCGCGCCTTCCAGCGCCAGTGGGTAATACCGCCCGCGGCCGAGGAACAGCACATCGCGCTTGCCGGCAATCGCCTTCGCGATGTCCTTGATCTGCGCCTGCGATTCCAGCGCCTCAGTCACCTTGCGCGGCAAGGCGAGCAGGCTTTTCACGTATTTTAGCTCATCGCCCGGCAACAGCTGCCCGCGCGCCTTGGCCGCCGACAGCGCCAGCACCGCCAACACCGACAACTGCGCCGTGAACGCCTTCGTCGAAGCAACACCGATTTCCGGCCCGGCATGCGTCGGCACGATCGCGCCCGCTTCCCGCGCAATCGAGCTCTCGGGCACGTTCACCACCGCGATGGCCGGCTTCCCGTTCTGCCGGCAATAGCGCAGCGCCGCCAGTGTGTCCGCCGTCTCGCCCGACTGGCTCACGAACATCGAGAACCCCGTCGCCGGCAGCACCGGCTGGCGATACCGGAACTCGGACGCAATGTCCGGCTCGAACGCCAGCTTCGCAATCTGCTCGAACCAGTATTTTGCCGTGAACGCCGCATAGTAAGCCGTGCCGCACGCGATCGCGACAGCCCGGTCGGCCTTCGCGAAAATGTCCGCCGCCACCTGGCTGACCTGGATCGTCTGCGAAGCCTGGTCGATATAGGGAAGGATCGACCGCGCCAGCGATTCCGGCTGCTCGTGGATTTCCTTCAGCATGAAGTGGTCATACTCGCCGCGCTCGATCAGCGCGTCATTCACCGCCGAGGTCACGCGCGGCCGGTTCACCCGGTCGCCGCGCACGTTGCGGATATCGAAACTCGTCTTGGTAAGGATGACCCAGTCGCCCTCTTCGAGGTAGGTCACGTCCCGCGTCAGCGGCGCCAGCGCGATGGCGTCGGAGCCGAGATACATCTCGCCCTCGCCATAGCCGAGCACCAGCGGCGAGCCCTTGCGCGCGCCGATGACGAGGTCCGGTTTCGACGCAAAGATGGCGGCAATCGCAAACGCGCCAGTAAAGTGCGTCAGCGCATCGGCAAACGCCGCCACTTCGTCCATGCCCTCGGCCATGTTCTGCGCCACCAGTTGGGCGATCACCTCGGTGTCGGTCTCGGACTCGAACACCCGGCCCTTGGCTTCCAGCGCCTCGCGCAGCTCGCGGTAATTCTCGATGATGCCATTGTGCACCACCGCCACTCCGTCCGCCATGTGCGGGTGCGCGTTCACTTCGTTCGGCGCGCCGTGCGTTGCCCAGCGGGTGTGCGCAATGCCGGTGAAGCCTTCGACTGGATCGTCGCTGAGGCGCGCCTGCAGGTTGTGGATCTTGCCCTTCGCGCGGCGCCGCTCGATGCCCTCATGCCAGGCGACCGCGATGCCTGCGCTGTCATACCCGCGATATTCCAGCCGCTTCAGCCCGTCCACCAGCCGCGTCGCCACTTGGCCCTTGCCGGCAATTGCCACGATACCGCACATCTGCACTACTCCCACACGATCGCCCACCCAGCGATTGGGAGTTTCATTAGACGCCGCCAGTTTGGCTGCACAATGACGATTTATGTTCATTTATGACACGCAATGCGGCCCTTTCGGCGCGGCGGGCGACGGCCGGGATGCTTTAGTTTTCCTGAAGCGTGTGTGCGGCGCCGCAAGGCCGCCTTTCCTAAACCGTGAAGGAAGGCTAACGGACGCCATCGTTTAGTCCGAAGGAAGCCCTGCCTTGCCGGCCCTCACCCACCTTGACCGTCTCGAAGCCGAAAGCCTGCACATCCTGCGCGAGGTTGCCGCCGAGTGCGAGAAGCCGGTGATGCTCTATTCCATCGGCAAGGATTCAGCCGTGATGCTGCATCTGGCCCTTAAGGCCTTCTACCCCTCGCGCCCGCCTTTTCCCCTCCTCCACGTCGATACCGGCTGGAAGTTCCGCGAGATGATCGCGTTTCGCGACCGCAAGGCGAAGGAACTCGGCCTCCAGCTCCTCGTCCACACGAACC
>JAIXVM010000312.1 GCA_027482995.1 Hyphomonadaceae bacterium
CCTCGCGCTCTCTCAGGAGCGAGCAGACTCAGTGCGGGCCTATCTCATCGGCAAGGGAGTCTCGGAAGACAACCTTCTGTCCGTCGGCTATGGCGAAACCGTTCCGCTGGATCCGGCGCAGACACCTGAAGCCTACGAGCTCAACCGCCGCACCGAATTCAAGGTCATCGCCCGCTAGAGCCGGTCTCCCTCAGAAACTGAGGACAAGGCCCTTGGACGGTGACACCTTCGCGTCCAGCGTATTCAACCAGGCCTCTTCGATGGCGGCCTGCCCCTTCGCGGCTTCCGGCGTCACGAAGGCGCCAGATGCTTTCAGGAAACTCCGTGTTGCCGCGCCCAGTCGTGCGTTCAGCACGTCCGCACCCAGCACCTTGGCGCGCTCAGCGGCATAGGTCGGCACAAAGAAGAATTCAGGTTGCGGATCGGGCAGGGCGATGGGCGCACGGTTGCCCTCCCAGTCCGTCACGCCAATGACCAGACTGCGGGCCAGCCGGTCGCGCAGCGCGTTGTGCACATCCGCCGTCAGCGATGGACGTCCAAGGAAATCGACATAAGCCGTGAGGCCCCGCGCATGCAGGCTGTCGGCCGAGTCATACGTCTCGACCCGTGCATAAAGGCCGAGGCCTTCGACATACGCCTTGTTGCCCGGCGAGGTCAGGCCCACGGCGTCCACTCCGCCGCGCGACTTGAGGCAATGAGCGAGAGCGAGCGCCGTCTTTGACGACGCGCTTGAGATCACGACGGTCTCCGGCACATCGGCGCCCGATTCCATCAGGCAGTCATCAATCATGAAGCCGGTTGTGAACAAGGGCCTGAACAGCATCTGCTCGGCCTCAAGCTTCGCGTCGTAGCCGGGATCGGCCGCGGTGAAGATGTAGGTGTTGTAGATCGGCGCGAGACCCTGCCGGTTCGCCGCGCCGTCCATGAAGGACTGTGCGCCGGCTCGCACCGGCGTCACGTCGAACGTGTGTGAGATCGGCAGGTAGCCATACACGCGTGCGCCCACGGGCACGCCCTCGGCCTTCGACTCGGCCACCGTCGCAAAGCCCCAGACCGGCACCCGGCCCCAGGCTGCATCCGGCGACGGAAAGAAGTTCCAGTAGCCCATCGCTTCGCCGAAGGTTGCGTAGGTCACGTTGTTGGCGGTCAGCGCGAAGGCCTCGACCTTGAGGCGCGCGGTCCCGTCCGCGAGCGGGCCCGGCGCCGCATCCACCCATTTGCTGGTGCGCAGGTCTCCCCGCTTGATCAGAAAGTCTGCCATGAAAGCCGTCCCCTTGGCTTGTTACGATTTCGGTTTGCCCATGAAGGCGCCGATTCGCGCCTGCATGTCAGGGCCGACGCCTTCGCAGTTCAGGATTTCCCACTGCAAACCGCCGTCGAGGTCGCGCGCATCGGTCGCCTCCAGCAGCCGTTTGTTGGCGGCATGGCTGAACGGGGAGTTGGCGAGGATCTGCCGCGCCATCGTCTCGATGGCCGCCTCGAACTCCGCATCCGGAACAACTTTCTCGGCAAGACCGATCCGGAAGGCTTCGGCCGAATTGATCATTTCGGCGGTGAACATCAGCCGCTTCGCTGTCGCGATGCCGACTCTGCGCGGCAGCCTTTGGCTCATGCCCCAGATCGGTGTCAGCGCCCATTTCGCATGCGTATCGCCGAAGCGCGCGCTCTCCGCCGCAAGGATGAAATCCGCCGCCAGCGCCACTTCCAGCGCGCCAGTGTAGCAATGTCCGTGGACGGCGGCGATCACCGGTTTCGGCAGCCGCTCCATCAGGCGCAGCGTCTCCGAATGCCAGCCGCGCGAGGGCACCGCTTCGCCCTCAGCGATATCGGCGAGGTCATGGCCCGCCGAGAAACACTTTCCGGCACCGCGCAGCACAACGCAGCCGATGGAGTCGTCCTTGTAAAGATCACTCACGTGATCGCGGAGCGCCCGGAACATGCCGACCGTCAGGGAGTTCAGTTTGTCCGGCCGGTTCAGCGTCAACAGCGCAAGTCCGTCCTTGTCCTCGCGGGTGACGAGCGCGCCGCTCATATGCCAAGGTCCACGGTGAGTGATGAGATTGCGTGCACGAAGTTGTTCGGCGCCAGAACCTGCTCTCCGGTCCAACGCGCTTTCGGGAAGCGCGACAGGATTTGCCGGTAGGCCACATCGAGCTGCATGTTGGCGACGCGCTGGCCGAGGCAGACGTGCGGGCCATGTCCGAACGAGAGGTGCTCCTTCGCATTCGAGCGGTCGATCTTGAACACGTCCGGATCCGCGAACTTCGCCGGGTCGCGGTTGGCAGCCGGATAGTACATGACGATCTTCTCGCCCGCGCCGATCTTCTGGCCGCCAAGTTCGGTATCCCCCGTCGCCGTCCGGCGCATGTACGTCACCGGCGTGACCATGCGGATCGCCTCGTTGACGAAGTTCGGAAAGAGGCCTCCGTCCGCCGCCAGTTTGTCGCGCAGATCCGCGAACTCGGTGATCAGCCGCATCGTGCCGGACAGCGAATTGCGGGTCGTGTCATTGCCCGCAAACACGATCAGCAGCCACGATCCGTCGAGGAATTCCGGCGACAGCGGCTGACCGTCGATCTTCACATTGGCGATGGCCGACAAAAGATCCGGCTGCGGATTTTTCCGGCGCTCCTCCAGAAGGTAGCGGCCATACTCGAACATCGCCTGGATTTCGCTCATGAAGGACATGATCTGCTCGGGCGTCACATTGCCGAGGCCTTCCTGCTGGGCCTGGTACTGTGTGATCTCAAGGAAGTGCATCCAGTGCACCAGCTTCGGACGATCCGCAGGCGGAACACCGAGGATTTCGCAGAGCGTGAACAGCGGCAGTTCAGCAGAGAACATCTCCACCATGTCGACGACCGGTCCCTGCGCCTGCATCCGGTCGAGCAAACGGTTGACCTCGACCTCGACCCGCTTGCGCAGCTCCGCCACGAAGTCGGCCCGGAAATAGGCCATGTGCTCCATACGCAGCGGCGTATGGTAGGGCCGGTCCAGGTTGATCAGCGAGTTCAGCGAGGATGAATGCAGCAGCGGATGGCGGGGCACGCCGTCCATGCCGTAATTCATCAGGATACCGCCCTTTTGCGAAGAGAAGGTGGCCGGGTCGAGTTCGACCTGTTTGACGAGGTCATAGGTCGAGACCGCCCAGAAGCCCGCGCCGTAGGCTTCCGGATGCCACATCACCGGCGCCTTCGCGCGCATCTCGGCGAATGCCTCGAACGTGTAGCCGCCATGGCGTGAGAAGACTTCCGGATCCGTCAGGTCCACCGGCGGCTTCAGCTTCGAGACGGGCGGATAAGTCGGCTCGCGAGGCGGCGCTTCAGATTGGTAGGTTTCCGTCACGTTGACGAGGGTCATTGGTCTCTCCCATGAGTGCCGGCTTGTAGAGCGCCCGGATTGAGCCCGGGACCTTCCGGTCAGAATTTATACCGTACCGGGATGGATTTCGGCCCGCCCACGAAATTCGCCTTGATGAAGCTCGGCTCACCGGCCAGTTCGAACGACTTTATCCGGCTGAACAGTTCTTCGTAGATCGCCTGCATCTCAAGGCGCGCGAGGTGCATGCCGAGGCACATGTGCCCGCCATGTCCGAACGAGATCAGCTTGTTCGGGCTGCGATCCACCTTGAACTTGAAGGGCTCGTCGAACACTTCCTCGTCTCGGTTGCCCGACGGGTAGCAGAGCAGCAGGCTTTCGCCTTTCAGGATCTTCTTGCCGCGCAGAGTATAGTCATCCTGCGCCGTGCGCATGAAATGCTTCACCGGCGTCGTCCAGCGGATCGCCTCGTCCACCGCCGTGCGCGACATGCCCTTCGGATCCGCCATCATCTTCTTCAGCTGCGACGGGTCTTGCAGCATCGCCAGCACGCCGCCGCCGGTCGAGGCGCTCGTCGTGTCATGGCCCGCGGCCGCCGTGATGATGTAATAGCTCATCGCTTCCAGCTGGCCGATCGGCTCGCCGTCGATCAAGCCATTGGCGATCACGGTCGAGACATCGTCCTTCGGGTTTGCGCGCCGGTCGGCGGTGATCGCGGTGAAATACATGAAGAACTCGGCCAGCGTCGCCTGGATCGAGGCGAGGCCTTTCTCCACGTCGCGCTCTTCGGCGAGCGACTTGTCGCGCATCAGGTCCTCGTCCTGCGCCCCGAAGATTTCCTGCGTCAGTTTCAGCATCATCGGTTCGTCCGACTCCGGAACACCGAGGATCTGCATGATGACGCGCAGCGGGTAATAGAGCGCCACGTCGCGCTGGAAATCGCACTCGCCGCCGAGGTCTTCCATCCGGTCAACGTACTGCTTGGCAATCGTCTTGATCGCGTCTTCGCGCTTCTTGACGTTCTGCGGCATGAACCATTCCTGGGTCAGGTGGCGCAGTTTGTAGTGAACCGGGTCATCAAGCTGGACGAGCGTCTTCAGCAGGTGCGGCTGGCCGAACTTCGCATAAACGCCTTCTTCGGCGGCTGCATAGGACAGCATCTCGCGCTCGCCATTGGTGAACAGCGCGTTCTGGCGCGACACTTCCATGATGTCGGCATGCTTCGTCACGGCCCAGAACGGCCGGAAGGCTTCAGGTTCGCACCAGGCCAGCGGGTCTTCGGCGCGCAGCCGGGAAAAGGTGGCGTCCTGAAGTTTGTGATCGGCATAGAAGGCCGGTGTCACGATGACGTTGCACGTCTCTGTCGCCGTCTGGCTCATGGTCCTCGCCGGATCAAACTTCGTTTGCGGGGGTGTGGCGAGCGCGACGGTATCGGCCATGAAAGGCTCCTCAGGAATCAGGGACGGCGCGGAGGTCTCCGCTTCGGGCCCAGTGTATCCGGACGTGTTCCCCTGCCAAGGTGTGACTTAACGGCAGGCGCCTTGGTCGGTGCTGACTTGTCCATCGGCGCTCCCAAGCTCGCCAGCGCTTCGGACAGGAGGTTTACCGGGATTTCTTCCACCTGACCGGGCTTGAGATCCGCCAGCAGGAACGGCCCATAGCTGATCCGGATGAGACGGTTCACCGTCAACCCGAGGGCTTCGAGCGCGCGGCGGACTTCGCGCTTCTTGCCTTCGGTAAGCGTCACCGTGAGCCAGGAATTGGCGCCCATCTCGCGGTCGAACACAGCGGTGATCGGCTGATACTTCACGCCTTCAACCGTCATCCCACTGGCCAGCTCTTCGATCTTCTGCGGCGTGACGGTGCCCTTGGCGCGGGCACGGTAGGTCCGCTGCAGGCCGGAGCGCGGCAGTTCCAGGAACCGGGCGAGTTCGCCATCATTGGTGAGCAGCAGAAGTCCTTCGGTCGTCAGGTCGAGCCGGCCGACCGTGACGACCCGGGGCAGGGACTTCGGCAACTCGTCGAAGATCGTTCGGCGGCCCGCCGGGTCATCCGTGGTGGTGATCAGGCCCGATGGCTTGTGATAGCGCCAGAGCCGCGTGCCATCCGGCGCTGCGATCACCCTGCGTCCAACCTTGATCGTCTCGCGGCCGGTCACCTTGAACGCCGCCGACGTCAGCACCTGGCCATTGACGCTGACATCCCCCGCCTCGATCAGCCGCTCGACTTCGCGGCGGGAGGCCACACCGGCTCTCGCAAGGTACTTGGCGATCCGTTCCCCGCCTTCGCTCCACTCTGCATCGGTTGCCGGCGGCTTCGGCGGGGACGGTTTCTTCGATACGGCTGGGCGCGCGCCGGAAGGTTTCCGGTTGGGGCGGCCCGTCTCGCGACGCTCCGGCATGGGTCTGGCTTTCTGTCTGGCTTCAGCCGAGGAACTGCAGGATGGGCGCTGCAATGGCAAGCCCGAGGGCGATTTCCGTGCTCATCCAGATCGGGATGATTTTGGCGTCGCCGCCCTTGTCCCGGTCCAGAACCATCGACAAAGTCCGCCCGATGGCAGCGCCGAACCAGCCCATTGCCATCGGCAAGGCCGCCACCACCGAGATGGAAGGCGGCGCATGCAGCACCAGGATGAACGAGGTCATATGAGTCAGAAGCAGCAGCCCGCCGTACGTGGCGCGAAACTCAGAATAGCCGCCCGGCTTTTCCGGGTCGGCCTTCAGCCGCACAACCCCGGCAGCCCAATCCGGTGCAAACAGAGACCCGAGGCCGAGAAGGGCGCCGATGCCGAGGCCCAAGAGGGAAATGATTTCCGTGAAGTGCATGGGCGGATCTTTTCGTGATCAGAAATGGCAAAAGCAGAGAGTAGCGCGCGGAAGCTGCGCGAAAAGTCAGACTTGCGAGAGCGGGGTCAGCCGGGGCCGCGGCGGCGGAGCGGCTGCGGGTGTTTTGCGCTTAGCCTCCGGCAAGAAAGTGGCAGCGACGTAGAACGCGAAGAGCGTGCAGCTGAAGGTGTTCTGATACCAGAAGATCGCGCTTTCCGAGAGCGAAAAGAGGAGCAGTTGGACAACGCCGAGAAACGCAAATGGTGACGCGCCGCTCAACACTGACCAACCGCTGCGCAACAGCGTCATGGCGACCGTCACCGCGAGCAGCGCGATCCCCGGCAAGCCAAGTCCCAGACCGATCTCGATCCAGTTGTTGTGGGCGCTCGGGACCACCCATTGGAGCTGGTTGCGGATGTCAAAGGACGGTCCGTAGATGTCGACCCAGAACGCGCCAAGCCCGTAGCCCGTCCAGGGGGCGTCCATGATCTTGATGATGCTGAGTTCCCAGATTCCCGTTCGCCCCGTGAAGGTCAAATCCTTGCCGATCAGTCCGACGGCCTGCTCCGGCGCCAGAAAAATGAACAGCAGGATCGCCGCGCCTGCCGTGACGCTGACATAGATCACCGCCAATGCCATGACCGCTGAGCGCCGGGCGATGAGGTAAAGTACAAACAGCCCGGACGGCGCCAGCAGGGCCAAAAGCGCCGTGCGCGATTGGGAGCCGATCACCAACAGGGTGACGAGCGCCAGGCCGGCAAGCCAGATCCAGCGCCGCCGCTGGTCGAGGAAAGCAAGTGCCATCACGATCAGGGCAGCGCGGGACATGTCCCCGCCAAGTCCGTTCTTCTCGGTCGAAGCGCCCTTCCAGGCGCCCGGATGCAGTAGATGGTCCACGCCGTTGGCCGGCGAGACGATGACGACCGCAAGATTGAACAGGGCGGCCGTAATGATCGCCGCTCCGGTTACGCGCAGCGTATCCATCCGGTCCGTCCGCAAGGCCAGATATACGCCGAACAGCACGGTGAAGATGACGGCGACGATCCGCCTTGCGGTGACATCGGGCGCGACCGACCATGTAAAGCTGGCGACGGTTATCACGAGAAGCGCAAACATCGGCCATGCTGGCAGGATGAGCCGGGCCAGGGCGCCGAGGCGAGCCGCCAGCGCAAAAATCAAGGCGAGATAGAGTGGATACCACGAGGCTCGGGCGAGGGGATCGCCGGCCCCCGTCAGGTCCTCGGCCTCCGAGTTGCCGGAAATAAGATACTTCACGATCCCGAGCAGCAGGATCATGCCGAAAAACACCAGCGCCCGGTCGGCTGCGACCAGGGCGCCCCGGAACGCCGGTCCGGGGTGGGGTGACGCAACGGAAGGCGTGGGGGTCAGGGTCATGAACCTACAGTGTTTTCGTCCCGCCACAGTTCGGCGGTGAAAGTGAATTCCGGGTAAATCCTAACCGGGCTTGGGAAAGTGTTAACCATTTCGCGGCTTTGATCGAGCCTGAGTTCCGCGGTTACTGGCAGAATCAATGCCCGGGCCGCCCAGCGTTGCGAGGAAGCCGCCCCATGCGCATGAAGATGTTCGCTGCAGAGTCGATGGAAGCTGCAAAAGCGATGGTCTTCGCGGAGATGGGCGACGATGCCGTGATTCTCTCGGAGCGTGAAATCGACGGCGGTGTCGAAGTGCGCGCAGCGATCGATCGCGTAGGCGCAGCCGCCGTTGGCAACGAACCCGTCTTCCTGCGGGATGCTCGCTCCAGCGGTCACGGCCGGGGCGTGGACAATCCGATGTTCGCCCGCGTTCGGGATGCCTTGCTCTGGCACGGCGCGCCGCAGCGCTTTGCAGACCGCGTGGCTCATGAGGGCGCCGGGCGGCTGCCCGGCCAGTTCCTGTCACCCGAAGACGCCATCGCCGAAGGTCTCGACCGCCTGGTCACCTGCGATCCGATCCCCGCCCGGTTTGAGCGTGACGTTCTTCTCGTTGGTCCGCCGGGACATGGCCGCACGGCCACGGCCGCAAAGCTCACCCGCCGCGCCGCCATGGCGCGCGCCGAAGTCATTCCGCTGGCCGCCGACCTCGACGGGTCGGGTGCTGGCGCGCAGCTCGCCGCCTATCTCGAGCTTGAACGCAGCCAGATCCGGGTTGCCGAAACACCCGACGACCTGTTTGCGACGCTCCGTACACTGCGCAGCGAAAACCGCCGCTGCGTGATCGACCTCCCGGCGATCAATCCCTTCGAAGGCGATGACCTTGCCAGCCTGTCCGACCTGGTGGCCGCGATCCGCGCCGAGCCGGTGCTCGTGCTCTCCGCGGAAGGTCATCCCGAAGACCTGGCCGAGGCAGCCCGCGCCTTCTACCGTGCCGGTGTCCGCCGCGCGATCCTGACCAAATTGGATGTGGTCCGCCGCCGGGGCGGCGCCATCGCGGCGCTCACTTCGGCCGGCATCGCCTTCTCGCATCTTGCCATCACACCCTTCATTGGCGGCGGGCTTGTGCCCGCAGCGCCTTCGCGGCTTTCAGCTCTTCTGATCGAGGAAGCCCGCGGGGACGTCATCGCCCTCAGAGGAGCTGCCTGATCCCATGAGTTTCACGATGCGCCGCTCCCAGGATCGCCCGCCCGTCCGTCCGCCGCCGCGCGTGACGCCTGCTTCCATCATCGCGGTGGCCAGCGGCAAGGGCGGCGTGGGCAAAACATTCGTTTCGATCACTCTGGCCTCGGCGCTCGCCAAGGCGGGCCGCCGGGTGCTGCTCGTTGACGGGGACCTTGGCCTCGCCAACGTCGACGTCCAACTGGGCATTGCGCCTGAGACCGACCTTGCGGCGGTTGTCGCCGGTTGGGTCGAGCTCGATGACGCGGTCACCCCCGTCGATGGCGGTCCCGGCAATGGCGGTTTTGACGTTCTGCCGGGCCGGTCCGGCTCGGGCGCGCTCGCCGAACTGCCGACCGAAGAAGTCGCGCGCCTCGCCGCCGGCCTGACGGCGCTGGCGCTGCAGTACGACCATCTCGTGCTCGATCTCGGCGCCGGCATCGAAGCCAACTGCATGCGCCTTGCGCGCTCGGCGGACAAATCCCTCGTGGTGATCACGGACGATCCGGCCTCGATGACGGATGCCTATGCCTTCATCAAGGTGCTGCGCGGCTATGCGCCGAATGTCGAGCCGATCATCGCGATCAATCAGGCCGACACGCGCGCCGCCGGTCAGCGGACCTACGAAGCGATCGCGCGCGCCTGCGCCACCTTCCTCGGTTTCCGGCCGCGCCATGCCGGCACGGTCATGCGCGACTCGAAAGTTCGCGACGCCATCCGGTGTCAGAAGACTCTGATTTCCACAGATCCCCAGGCACAGCCAGTTCAGGATGTAATGGCTATTGCGCAAATGCTCCTCGGAGAAGGGCAGCCCGCGACCGTGGGAAATTGATCCGTGTTGGGAATAATGAATAATTCGTCAGTATCCAGACTCCGTATTAACTAGTTAACAAGAATGCGGCGTTAGGATTCACAAGTGTTAACAATCGGGCTAAACCAGCCTTAATTGATTCGGGAGACGAGCGATGCGCGTCCTATTAATTGAAGATGACCGGGCTCTTGCACGCTCCATCGAGCTGATGCTGAAGGCGGCCGGCTTCAATGTTGAAATGGTGGACCTCGGCGAGGACGGAGTCGATCTCGGCAAGCACTACGAATACGACATGATCCTTCTCGATCTGTCGCTGCCGGATATCTCGGGCTTTGAAGTCCTGAAACAGCTGCGTATGAGCCGTGTCAGCACGCCGGTCATGATCCTTTCGGGCAATCCCGATATCGAAGCGAAGGTGAAAACCCTCGGCGTCGGCGCGGATGATTACCTGACCAAGCCGTTCAACAAGGACGAACTGGTCGCCCGCATCACCGCTATCATTCGCCGCTCCAAGGGCCATGCCGAGAGCGTGATCCGCACCGGCGAAATCCTCGTCAACCTGGATGCCAAGACGGTCGAAGTCGACGGCAACCGCGTGCACCTGACCGGCAAGGAGTATGCGATGTTCGAGCTGCTCTCGCTGCGCAAGGGCACAACGCTGACGAAGGAAATGTTCCTCAACCACCTCTATGGCGGCATGGACGAACCGGAACTCAAGATCATCGACGTGTTCATCTGCAAACTGCGCAAGAAACTGCAGCAGGCGACCGGCGGCCAGCACTACATCGAAACCGTCTGGGGCCGCGGCTATGTGCTGCGCGATCCCCGTCCGATGTCGAAATCCGGCGAGATCGAAGCCGCCGCTTAAGCGCGCGCGTTTTCCACAGATTGCAAACGCCCTGGCACACTGCCGGGGCGTTTTGCGTTCAGAGCCTCGCGTGATGCATGCGCACGAACTTGCGCAGCATTCTGGCGGGTGTCATCATCCGGACAAACGCGCGAAGGGGAGAAGCGCATGGAGCCGTCTAAGGTGCGGACGTGTCTTTATTTCGAGCGCGGGGGTCATGCGGCCGCGTCGTTTTACGTGTCCCTGTTGCCGGGTAGCTGGATCGAAACCGTTCACGCGCTCGGAAATGCCGCTGACCCGATGGTTGTGGAATTCACGTTGGCGGGCGCACCAATGATGATCCTGACGGCGGGACCCATGTTCCAGCTTTCCCCGGCCGTTTCAATCAGCGTGCTGACGAAGGATCAGGCGGAGACGGACCGGCTGTGGACGGCGCTGACGGCAGATGGCGGTGCCGAAAGCATGTGCGGCTGGCTGACAGACCGGTTTGGAGTCTCCTGGCAGATCACGCCCGAGCGTTTGATGCAGATGAACACGTCGCCGGACCTTGCTGCCGCAGGTCGCGCCCGGGCCGCGATGATGTCTATGCGTAAGATTGAAATCGCCGCGCTTGAAGCGGCCTTTGCAGGGTGAGGGAGAATGCCATGACGTACATCGACGGATTTGTGCTGGCCGTGCCGACGGCGAACAAGGAGGCCTATCGGAAGATGGCGTCCGATGCGTCGAAGATCTTCGTGAAGCACGGCGCGATCGCGTTCCTCGAAGGTTGGGGTGAGGACGTGCCGAAAGGCAAGGTGAATTGCCTCAACACCGCGGTGATGAAAAAGCCCGACGAGACAGTGATGTTCTCCTGGATCGTATGGCCCGACCGGGCCGCGCGAGACGCGGGCAATGCGGCGGTAATGGTCGATCCGGACCTAGGTGGGCCTGGCATGGAGATGCCGTTTGACGGCTCCCGTATGATCTTTGGCGGGTTCGAGCATCTGTTCGGTGATGCGTTGACAGCGCCGGGCATATTTGACGGGACCGTCTTGCCGGTGCCGGCGGCGCGGAAGGCGGACTACAAGGCGGCCGCCGAGAAGATGGCGGCCCTTTTCACTGAATACGGCGCTGTTTCGGTGGTGGATGCCTGGAGCGACGATGTGCCGGAGGGCAAGGTGAACTCTTTCCACACGGCGATCCTGCGCAAGCCGGACGAGGCGATCGTGTTCTCCTGGATCGGCTGGAAGGATGCGGCGGCCCAGGCCACGGGGTGGGAGAAGATCATGGCCGATCCCCGCATGGCCGAGTTCAGCCCGGCGAGCGTCGGCGCCAATATGGGGCGGATGATATTCGGTTCGTTCAAACCGATCGTCGTCGTCTGAGTTTCGGGCTGCGACAATGTGTGAATGAGAACCAGTTGCAAGAGGGCGGTGACCCTGTTAGGGCGAATGAGAAACATTCGCAAAACAAGGCCCGCTCTCAATGTCCCTTCGTCCGGAATTTGGTCCGTCCCGCTCCCGTAATGCCGTCCGGTTGATGGGCTGCGCCGCCACGATGAGCCTCGTGGTGGCCATGGGCGCAGCGGCGGATGAAGCGCCGGCAGACGTGGCGCGGCCCGACACGATTTATGTGTACGGCGCCAAGAACAGCTATACCGAGGACACTTCCCGCGGAGCGACCAAGACCGACACGGCGATCGTCGAGATCCCGCAGGCGATGACGGTTCTGACCAGTGACCTGCTGAGAGACCAGGCGACAACCGGCGTCGGCGAGGCGCTGCGCTTTGTGCCGGGCGTGACGGTTGCGCAGGGCGAAGGCCACCGCGATGCGCCCGTGCTGCGCGGCAATGCGACCACGGCGGATTTCTTCGTCGACGGGGTGCGCGATGACCTCCAGTATTTCCGCGACGTTTACAATACCGACCGGATCGAAGTGCTGAAGGGGCCGTCTGGCCTCGTATTCGGACGCGGGACGGGCGGCGGGGTGATCAACCGCGTCACGAAACAGGCGGACGGTGAACGGGTGCGGGAGCTCACGCTCGGTGTCGGATCGTTCGGGTACGGACGGGCGAATCTGGATCTGGGCAGCGCCCTGTCCGAGACCGCTGATGGCCGCATCAACGTGCTATACGAACAGGCTGACAGTTACCGTGAGAACGTGACCAATGAGCGGTACGGCATCGCGCCGTCGGCGGCGTTTGAGCTCGGTGCGGCAACGACGCTTCGTCTGTCAGCGGAGCATTTCGTGGATGAGCGCGTGACGGACCGGGGCGTGCCGTCGCTCAATGGCCGGCCGTATGATGTGTCGGAGAAGGCCTTCTACGGCAACGCCGATCTCAGCCCGAGCGATGTGACGGTCAATGCACTCACGGCGACGCTGGAGCACGAGATTTCAGAGGCGCTGACGCTGCGCTCAACCGTGACGTATGGGGACTATGAGAAGTTCTACCAGAACATCTACGCCGCCGGCGCGGTGAATGCCGCGACGGGCCGGGTGCAACTGGCGGCGTACAATGCCTTCACGGCGCGCGAGAACCTGATCAGTCAAACGGACCTCATCTGGAAGGGGCAGTTTGCGGGGTTGGATCATACGCTGCTGGTGGGCGTCGAAGCCGGGCAACAGACAAGTGACAATCTTCGGATCGAAGGCCAGTTCCCCGCTGCAGCCGGATTGGAGCGGCTGTCTGTATCCGTTGCAGACCGCGGGCAGGGCGCCACGGCCGTGTTCGGCCGCGTCTCACGCGACAATGCAAATGACCTCGGCCTTCTCGCCTTTTATGTTCAAGACCAGGTGAAGCTGAACGAGCACTGGCAGGTAATCGCCGGCGCGCGCTTTGACCGTTTTGATCTCGACTTTGACAACCGCATCGGCGCCGATGCATCGCGTACGGATGAGTTTGTCTCGCCGCGCTTTGGCGTTGTTTATGAACCCGTGCAGAACCTGGCCTTGTATGCCAGTTGGGCGCAGTCCTACCTGCCGCAGTCCGGCGAGCAGTTCGGCAACCTCACACGGGCTCTGGCGGATTTCGAGCCGGAAGCGTTCGAGAACTCGGAAGTGGGTATGAAATGGCAGCCTTCGGATGAGCTGCTCCTGACAGCGGCGCTGTTCCGGCTGGATCGCACAAATACCGTGGCGCCGGGACCGGTTGCGGGCGTGTCGGTGATCACCGGTGCGCAGCGTAGCGAAGGGTTGGAGCTGTCCTTGCAGGGCGAAGTGCTCGACGGTTGGGACGTCGCCGCCGCCTATGCCTGGCAGACGGCGGAGATCACGGAGACGACGAGCGCGGCTCCGGCCGGGCGCGACGTTGCACTGGTGCCGGAGCATAGCGCCAGCCTCTGGAACAAGGTGCGCGCGGCTGATCGGATCGATCTGGGGCTTGGTGTCGTCTGGCAGGGTGACCGGTTCGCGTCGATCTCAAACGCGGTGCTGCTGCCCTCTTTCACGCGGCTCGATGCGGCGGCCTATTATCAGCTGTCGGATGACCTGACGGTTCAGCTGAACCTCGAGAACGTCACGGGCGAAACTTACGCCGCGAGTTCGCACAACGACAACAACATCACGCTGGGCGCCCCGCTGACCGCGAAGGTCACGCTCAGCGCCCGCTTCTGAGGCGTCCTCCCACCTCAGACGTGCCACGGCCCGGGTGTCGAGCCCGGGCCGTTCTGGCATTCATCGCAATTGCGGGGATCAGGCGAGGTTGCTGCGCCGGAGGCGAACGGCCTGAGCTGCGCCATATTCGGGCACGAGGAGCGCGAGGAGGCGAAGCGCCTCGGACGGGTCATGACGGCGCGCGGCGTCGAGCAGCACCGAGATCTGCTTGTCGAGCAGTTCGCCAGCGGGAGCCTCGCAGGTTACGCGGTTGATGCCTTCCACGGCGGTCGGTTCCAGCGCTTCATGTGGGTAGGTCAGCACTTCGTGGCGCTTCTCGCCCTTGCGCATGCCCATCGTCGTGATCTCGATGTCCACGCCCGGAACCTTGCCTTTCAGGCGGATCATTGTCTCAGCGAGTTTGCGGATGGCGATCGGCTCGCCCATGTCGAGCACGAACAGGTCGGCCTGCCGCGTCTCGGTCTGCAGGGCCGCCGCCTGAAGCACGAGGGCGGTCGCTTCCTCGATGGTCATGAAATAGCGCGTCGCTTCCGGGTCCGTCAGTGTGACCGGGCCGCCGGCGGCGATCTGGCGCTCGAACAGCGGAACGACAGAGCCCGAAGAGCCAAGTACGTTGCCAAAGCGGACCATCGCGCCAGCCATGCCGGCGTCGGCGCAGATCCGGCTGATAGCGAGTTCTGCGAGGCGTTTTGTGGCGCCCATGACGTTGTCCGGAGCCACGGCCTTGTCAGTCGAGATGAAGACGAAGCGGCTCGCGCCAGACGCGGCGGCGGCCCGCGCGACCGCGACGGCGCCGCCGACATTCGTCAGGATCGCTTCGCAGATGTTTTCTTCCATCAGCGGCACATGTTTCAACGCGGCGGCATGGATGACGAGGTCCGGCTTTGCCGAGGCGAAGATGGCCTGCATCCGCGACGCATCGCGAACGTCGCCGATCCGCGAATCCAGCGGCAGGCCGGGGTGCAGAGCGTGGATGTGGTGATCGATCTGATAGAGATTGAACTCAGACGCTTCGACGATGGCGAGCGAAGCGGGGGATTGCCGGGCGACCTGGCGCGACAGTTCCGAGCCGATCGAGCCGCCGCCGCCGGTGATCAGCACATGAGAGCCGGAAATCAAGCTTCGGACAGGCGAAAGGTCCAGTGCACGTTCGGGCCGGGCCAGGAGATCAGCCGGCCTTACAGGCTCGAGCGTTTGCGCGGCTTCATCCCGGCCGAGGGCCATGATGTTGGCGCCGTGCGCCGAGGCGGTTTCGAGCACGCGGTTCATCGTGGCGCGGTCGCGCGCGCGCCCAGTGACGGCCACCCAGGGCGCGTCGCCGTAGCGGAGAGAGAGAATGTCGATCACTTCGCCAAGCGTGTTGATGTCTCCGAGCACCGGGACGCCGCGCACGGCGCGGCCTTGCTCCACGCCGTCCACTTCGATCAGGCCGAGGACGCGAAGGTTGGCTCCGTTTGGCGAGTGTTGAAGGCGCCGCAGGACATCGATCCAGCTCTCGGGCTCGCCTACCAGCAGGACGGGCTGGCTGCGCGCGGGCAGGCGCTGGAAAATCTGGAACGGCGCATTCGTACTGCGATAGCGCGCGACCATGCGGCCTGCGAATACGGCGGTCACCCAGAGCGCGGTGGCGGTCAGCAGCGAAGGCAACGAGTGAACCAGGCGGCCGTTCAGGGCGACCATCACCACAAGATAGAACACGACAGACAGCGCGACGCTGAGCACGAGGCGGGTGGCATCCGGCGCGCCCATGTGGCGCCAGACCTGGCGATGCACGCCGCCGATGATCAGCCCGGCTGTCGCCGAAAGCACGAACCCGCTGGTCGCCAATATCCACGACTTAACCGGAAAGCCGCCCAGTTCCGGATGGATGATCATCAGCGCGACGTGCGCGATCGTCATGGCAAGGGCGGCCATCGTGACGTCGAAACCGACCGTCATGAACATTGCTCGGCGGGCAGCGTCTCTCGGTGTCACGCGTCCTCTACTCCCTCACTCCGGTTGGCCCGAGCAATTGCCCCATTTACTGCCACCGATGCGGTGCGCCGCAAACCCCGTTCAAGTTGCCAAACGGTAATTCGGAGCCCCAAAGATCAAAACTTAATCTGCCCTCGCACATTTGCGTGACGGACTTAAGACGCCCGTTCTGCAGTGTGGTGGGCCCGGCAGGACTTGAACCTGCGA
Organism: Hyphomonadaceae bacterium; assembly: GCA_027482995.1. Lineage (GTDB taxonomy): Bacteria > Pseudomonadota > Alphaproteobacteria > Caulobacterales > Hyphomonadaceae > Hyphomonas. The sequence continues at coordinate 16,165 of JAIXVM010000312.1, forward strand.
CCAAACCGTTATGAGCGGTCCGCTCTAACCAACTGAGCTACAGGCCCACTGCGCTGGTCGTTTAGGCGCCGCCGGGGCGCCATGCAACGGCCTTGTTCCGACCGGAAGACAGGCCTATCGCTTAGCGAAACAAAGGATGGAG
>JAIXVM010000231.1 GCA_027482995.1 Hyphomonadaceae bacterium
CGCAGGAAATATCGCCGCGCAGTTCACTCCAGCCAGATCCGAGCACGTCGCGGTTGAGGTCCAGCACGTCGCTCGTGGCGACGCCAACGGCCTCGGCGCATCGGTTGCCTGCAAACCGGATCGAGGGGCCTTCAAGTTTGACCTTGCCGCCAGATTGCTGGAGCCAACGCGCCGTTTTTTCGTATTCCAGAAGGTCGAGCGTGATCGAATAGTCTTTCAGGCTGATGGCCGGGCCGCGCTCGAACGACACCTTGCCGTTGCCAATCCAGTGATTGCCAGCCCAGGCCACGGCATACTGAAGCTTGCCACTGAGCAGGGCGTTCGCATCGAGTTCGAGGTCCGCATCTCCGTAGGTCGTGCCTTTGTATTTGAGACCTTCCAGCCGGCCGCTCAGAACCGAGCCCACGGCGCGGGACCATTCAGCGCCGCCCGCCGATACGCCGGAATATTTCAAAGCGGTACCCAGTGGCAGGAAGGCGAGACCCGCGATCGCCGCGATCAGCAGCAACAGAATGACGACAAAAAAGCGGATCATGCGTTCTGCGCTCCGGGCGAGGCGCCCCGGACGAGCGTCGCTTCTTCATGTACAAAACTACATCCCGTTCGCGCCGGTCAAATCGAAACTGCAGGCCCGAGCGGCGAGACGTTGGTCCGCAACTTCTCCCCGGGGGAGGGCTTGCAACCTGCAGATATGGCATGGAAACTGAATCTGTTGGTGAGGCGATGAACGATGCAGCAAGCTGAGGATTTCCGGCAGGAGACGCGGGCATTGAGCCGTCTCGTCTCATCACTGCCGGTGGCGGCGTTCAGCAAGCCGACACAGTTCAAGGACTGGACGATCCTCGAAGTGATCCGCCACCTGCATTTCTGGAACAAGATGGCGCATTACCAGCTCAGCGACCCTGACCAGCTGACGGAACACCTCAAACAGATGCAGGCGCGCGGAATCCCCATGCGCGCCTATGAGGCCGAGCGGCTGGGTCATCTCAGCGAAGGCGCCCTCTTGGTCGAATGGGTGTCGTGGGCGGAAGCTGCGGCGGATCTCTTCGCTCAGGCCGACCCAAAAGCGCGTCTTAAGTGGGCGGGACCGGACATGAGTGCGCGCTCGTCGATGACCGCCCGGCAGATGGAAACCTGGGCGCATGGCCAGGAAGTGTTCGACTTTGCCGGCCGCAACCGCGAGAACGAGGACCGCATCGCGAATATCGTCACGTTGGGCGTGAACACGTTCGGCTGGACGTACGCCACGCGTCGCGAGACACCGCCGGGGCCGATGCCGCACCTGGTGTTGACGGCGCCTTCGGGCGCAATCTGGCTGCACGGCGAGCCGAGCGAGAGCGAACGGATTGAAGGCCTTGCCGAGGAATTCTGCCAGGTGGTCACACAGACCCGCAACATCGCCGACACGAGCCTTCGCGTGACCGGACCCGTCGCCAACGACTGGATGAGTAAGGCGCAGTGCTTTGCCGGCCCGCCCAATCCACCACCGGCACCGGGAACCCGGTTCACGCTGACGCGCGCCGGCGCCTAACCCCGCTGGACAAGACGCTCACCCGCGTTACGAGACACTCCTTCAAAGCATCCTTCCGGAGACCAGGCCATGTCCATTCTGCTGCTCGAGAAACGCGGGCCAATCGCCCTGATGACGCTGAACCGTCCCGAGATGATGAACGCGCTCGGGCAGGAAGGGGATGGCCCGGCGGTCGCCGCCGTGTGCGCCCAGATCATGGCCGATCCCACGATCCGCTGCGCCGTGCTCACGGGCGCGGGACGCGCATTCTCGGCGGGCGGCGACGTCAAGGCGATGAAGGAAAAGACGGGCGCGTTCGGCGGAAGCCCGGCGGACATCCGCGAAGGCTACCGGCGCAACATCCACATGATTGTCCGTGCCCTGTACAATCTCGAAGTGCCGCTGATCTCGGCGATCAATGGCCCGGCGATTGGCCTTGGCTGCGACGTCGCGTGCATGGCGGATATCCGGATCGCGGCAGATACCGCCAAGATGGGCGTCACCTTCCTGAAGCTCGGGCTAATCCCCGGTGATGGCGGTGCCTGGCTGTTGCCGCGCCTGATCGGATCGTCCCGCGCCGCCGAACTTCTGTTTACGGGCGATGTGATTGACGCAAAGACTGCCGCTGAATGGGGCCTCGTGAGCCGGGTTGTGCCGGCCGACCAACTGATGGACGAAGCGATGGCTCTGGCCGGCAAGATTGCGCAGCAACCGCCGCAAGCCCTGCGATTGGCCAAGACACTGATGCGGCACGGCGCCAATTCGTCTTATGACACGATCATGGAATTGTCGGCGGCATCGCAGGCCCTGATGCATGAAACCGAAGACCACGTCGAAGGCGTGAACGCCATCCTCGAGAAGCGGACGCCCAGCTTCAAAGGAAAATAGGCAAGCACCGAAAGCCGGACAGGGCGAACCCTTCCGGTGCTGGGGCGGTTTGGTCCTGCGGATGGGCCGGGTGGCCCAAGTTGCGGGAACGAGAAAACTCTCAGGGAAGGGTATGCGTGTTCCCGTGCACTGGAACCCGGCCCATCCGCTTCTGGAAGCGCGCAGCTGCAGAGCCGCGCGCCGGACCCGCCCGGGTGTCTGGGATCACCTCCTTTGGACCCGGGCGTCACGCGCACTATAACCCCGCAGGAAGTCCTGCCGGATTCGGCGCGATCAAACCCCGCAAATGCGAGGTAAAGCGCCGGGACAAGCGGTTTCTTGTGCGCCGAATTCCAGCCGATCAGGCGACGATACCCGCCTCGAACAGTGCCTTGATGTCAGCCGTGCTCCGGCCGAGCGAGGCCAGTACTTCGGCGGTGTGCTGACCGGGCGTCGGGGACGGGCCCTTAGGGCCATCATCCGCTCCCGGAAAGCGCACGGGCGAGGCCGGAGAGGCATAGGTCGTGCCGTCACCCTTGGCGCTCGGCGTCTGCACGATGGCGCCGGCGGCAAACGCCTGCGGGTCACTCGCGACATCAGCGAGCGATTGCACGGGCGCCCAGGCAATCGATTCCGCATCCAGGCGCGAAGCCAGTTCCGGCATGGAATACGCGGCGAAACCGGCATCCAGGATCGCGACAACCTCGGCCGCGTTCGCGCGGCGGCCCTTGGCATTGTTGAACCGCGGATCGGCGATCAGGTCTTCACGCCCCACGACCCGGCAGAGCGGCGCCCAGTCGGTCTCGCCCTGACGCGCCACGATGCAGAACCACTTGCTGTCCTTGGTCTGGAAGAAGTTCGAGATCGGAACATTCTGTTCGCCCCGGCCTTTGGTCGAGGCGACGCGTCCGAAGAACAGCTGGATCGCGAGATCGGACCCCATGGCGTAGAGCCCCGTGCGAAAGAGCGAGGCTTCCACGAGGCGCCCCTTGCCGGTGCGTGCGGCTTCGACGAGTGCGGCGCAGATGCCAGCGGCGGCAGCGATGGACGTGGTGTGATCGCCAAAAGCAGTGCGGAGCGGAAACGGCTCGCCGCCTTTAGGGATCGTCAGGTTGGCGACGCCCGTGCGGCTCCAGAAGCTCGCAATGTCAAAGCCCGGACGATCCGCATCCGGACCTTCGAGGCCGTAACCGGTGAGTGAGCAATAGACGAGCTTCGGGTTCAGCGCGCGCAGCGACTCGTGATCAAGGCCCGACCGTGTCAGGCCTCCGGGTCGCACATTCGTGAGGAACACGTCGGCATCCGCTGCCATTTCCCGGATCAGGGCCTGGCCTTCCGGCTTGCTCGTGTCGATGACAACCGAGCGCTTCCCGCGATTGTCAAAATCGAACACCGGATTGTCTTGCAGGTCGCTACCGATGGTGCGGAAGAACATCCGGATCGGATCGCCGCCCGGCGGTTCGATCTTGGTGACGTCCGCGCCCCAATCGCGCAGGATACACCCGGCACCGGGCGCAGCCATATACGTGGCATATTCGACGACCTTGATGCCTTCCAGCATGCGAGTTCTCCCTCTTTTCTAAAGGGTGTGAACCGTTCGCCCCGGCTTGCCAAGCCTTGTCGCGGCGGTATCGCTACTCGCTCACCGGCCGCTTCTGGGACGAGGGCAGGGCCGCCAGTTCGCGCGATTGTCCAACCCAGTCATCACGCTCGATACGTCCGCGGAAATGCAGCAGCTTTCCGTCGACATAGGCGATATCTGCGTCCGTCCATTCCGCGATCTGCCAGAAGTAATAGACGCCGATTTCATGCAGAAGCTCGGTCAGCATCGGTCCGACGCCGACAATGAGCTCCAGGTCATCGCTTTCGCCAAACGCGGGATGCGTCAGCAGGTTCGCCTGATCATCCACGCGGCGTGCGCGGCTGATCGGATCCGAGCGGCGCGGCGGGCGCGCGACCGGCTCTGGCACAGCGCGCACAGGTCTCGGGCGGGGCTCGTAAACCGGTGTCGGCTCCGGGCGGACACGGGGCTCCGGCTCGGGCCGAACCGGCTCTCCGCGCGACCGAAGCATGTGATGGACAGCGGTCAGGCTGTACTCGATCGCCGTCAGGCGGTCTTCGAGTGCGCCGAGATCGAAACGGGATTCGATCGATCGAAGCGCAAGGTCGATCCGGGCATAATCCGGCTGCGGAAGATTGAGGACCGCGTCCTGTAGCAGAGCAAGCCGGCGGTCGAGCGCTTCGGTGCGGCCTTGACCGCGAAGCTCGGTGCGGATCGACGCGAGCGAAGCATCCAACGCGCCCAGTTGGCTGTAGAGCGGATCAAGATCGACAGGACGGCGGGAGAGCACGTCGAGATCACTCTCGATACCGGCGAGTGTGCCGATGAGCATGTCGGACGAGGGCGCCGCAGCCAGGTAAGCTTCGACCGATGCGAGCCGGTCGACGAGCGGAGCAAGATCAGGTTCCGGAATCTGTACATCGCGCACAGCCATTTCGAGGGCCGAGACCCGCTCAAGCACGACTTTCAGATCAGGCTCGCGCGCCATGGTGGTGAGCGCAAGAGATTCGACCTCACTTGTGAGGCGCTGCAGCTCGGGGCGGATCGCAAGTTCATCCATCCGCTGTTGCAACGGCGCGAGGTTCGGCTCGGGCAGCTCCAGGTTCTCGACGGCCAGCTGAAGCGCTGCCAGCCCGCTGTGCACCGGACCCAGATTAGTTTCCGGCACGCTGAAATTGGCCACCAGCTGCTCGATACGATCGAGGCGCGGCTCGATCGCCGCGCGAAGATCCGGCAATCTCGACTCGCTGACATGCGAGGTCAGTGCGGTGATGCGTGTATTCACGCCTTCCATGTCCGGCATGCGCAAGTTGTCGATGCGGGCCGAAACGCCGCGCAGATGCTGGTCGATGGCTTCCAGATGGACCGAGCGCATCGAAGCGAGGGACGCTGCAACTGCGGAAACAGATTGCTCCAGCGCAGCCAGACGGGCGTTCATCGCAGCGGCATTCTGATCCGGCGCAGAGACGACCGTTTCAAGATCCACCAGTTTCTGTTGCAGCGGCATCAGATCCGGTTGCGGCGGCCGATAGGCTCCGAGCGCGAGCGTCAGCGAGTTATCGACATCTTCACGCGTCAACGCCTTGCCCTGTTTCAGGAATGCATCGACCTGTTTGGTCAGTTCAGCATGCGACTCCGTGACATCGACGAACCGGCGCCGCATCCACCACCAGGCAAACGCCGCGCCGAGCAGCGCAGCGAGGCAAAGCAGGAAGAAGATTTTGACGAGGAGAAACCACATGGTCAGGCTCCGGAGGGCAGGAAGTCGGCGAGGGAGGAAAGGGCGCAGATCATTCGTCTGTCCCCACGATACGGATTTCGATACGGCGGTTCTGGGCCCGGCCTTCATCGGTGGCGTTGTTGCCGATCGGGCGCGACGGACCATAGCCAGCCGCGACGATGCGGGCGGGTGAGACGCCGCGTTGGATCAGCGCGGCCCGGACCGCTTCAGCCCGGCGGCGGCTAAGGTCGAGATTGAGATCTGTGCTGCCGGTATTGTCGGTGTGGCCTTCGACGCGCAGGGTTCCTGGACAATCGGATGCGGCACGGGCGGTCAGATCGAGCAGAGCCGCCTTGGATGTCGCGATACGGTCACTACCCGGACCAAATTCGATGCGCGATGCCTCAAGCAAGCGGGCCAGTTCACCCTCACAGGATTCAACCAGTTCCTTGGCCAGGATCTCGACGTCTCCAACCGATCCGAATGGCAG
>JAIXVM010000029.1 GCA_027482995.1 Hyphomonadaceae bacterium
CGAAAGCTCGCGCGAAAGTCGCTGATGCGGACCTGAAATCGCGGATCGCGCGTCTGTCGGCCGAGATCGAAGCCGTTGCCGGCGAAACCGGTTCGGAAGTCGCGAAAACAGCCAAGAAGGCCGCCCGCAAGACGACCAAAGCCGTGAAGGCCGCGTTTGCCGCTTCGGAAGACGCTGACGACCTGACGCAGGCTGCCGGTATCGGTCCGGCGCTGGCCAAGAAGCTGAACGCAGAAGGCCTGACGCGCTTTGCGCAGCTGGCCGCGCTGAAGAAAGCCGAGCTCGAAGCCCTCGATGCCAAAGTGGCGGGCCGCGGCCGCGTTGCCAAGGCTGCCTGGTCGAAACTGGCGAAGGCCGCTGTCTGATAAAATGGGTGGGGCGGGACGATCTCCCGCCCTATCCTCTTGTTTCCTCGAAGTGGCGGATCATCCGCGCGAGGGCTGCCGGCGCGGCGTCGCCCATGTAGGGCACCATGAGGCACATCACCTGGAAGACCGTCTTGTGGATGAGGGCAGGGCCGTCATGAACCTCTTTGGTGAGTGCATCCCCTGCAAGCCAGAAGGTGAGCGTGGAAATGATCTGATCCGCCAACGGACCTTTCAAGCGCTTGTCCACGCGGATCGATCCAAGCCGTTCCAGATCATCGATGATTTGTGCGATGTTATTGCGCTTGGAGGCCACGAGGCTGCGAAACCGCACGGCAAGATCGGGATAGCGCGCCAGAAGACCTGCGATGTCGCGGTAGAAGAAGCGGAAATCGTAGATCTCTTCGAGCAGGATGTAGATATAGACCCAGTTGTCCTCGATGGACGCGACCCCGCCCTTGGACCCGCGCAGGATCACGCGCAGTTCCTCTTCGAACCGCTCGTAGAGGGCGCGGATGATCGCGTCCTTGCCTTTGAAATGGTAATAAAGGTTGCCCGGGCTGATCTCCAGCGCATTGGCGATATCGACAGACGACAGCCCGCTTTCCCCTTCCTCGTTGAAGAGAAGCAGGCTGACTTCAAGTATCCGGTCGCGCGTTTTCATGGCCACACCGGCAGTTTGACAGGTAAATCTGACTGTGAAACGAATTTTACGAGTAAATTTACCACGGTCTTTTTGCGAGATGGCAAGAGAGCGGGATTAGAACGGCCACTGGCGGACCATTGCCAGGAGAGACCGGCGGCACCTGGGAGGGCAGAATGAGCACACCAAAAGACGAGATTGCGCAAAACGCAGCGCAAAGCACGACAGCGCTTAATCCTTTGCTGGGCGGCATTAACCGGCAGGAACTGCTGGGCGCGGTGACGATGATGCTGCGTTCGTCGGTGACCAACCCGGTCACCACCGCCAAGGCGGCGCGCAAGATCGTGTCCGAGAACACGCAGATCCTGATGGGGAAATCGAAGCGCGAAGCGGACAAGAAAGATCGCCGCTTCAAGGACCCGGCCTGGGAGCATAATCCCTTCTATCGGCGCGGGATGCAGTCCTTCCTCGCCACCCAGGAACACCTCCATGACTGGGTCAGCGAAATCAAGCTGAGCGAGCTGGAGCATGCCCGGGCGAAGTTCGTGATGGGCATGATCACGGACGCGCTGGCGCCGACCAATACGCTGATCGGGAACCCGGCGGCGACCAAACGTGTGGTGGATTCAGGCGGCCTGTCCCTGCTCAAGGGGATGAAGAACCTTTACGACGACCTTACGAAGAATGGCGGGCTGCCGTCCCAGGTGGACAAGCGCCCCTTCAAGGTGGGCGAGAACCTCGCCATCTCGCACGGCTCGGTGGTCTGGAAGAACGAGATGCTGGAGCTGATCCAGTACGCGCCGACGACCGAGAAGGTCTACAAGACGCCGATCCTGATCATCCCGCCACAGATCAACAAGTTCTACGCGATGGACCTGACGCCGATGACGTCGATGGTTCAGTTCCTGCTGGCGATGGAGCAACAGACCTTCGTCATCTCTTGGCGCAATCCGCGCAAGGAGCATCGCAACTGGGGTCTGTCGGACTATATCGACAGCCTGATCCAGGCGACGGAAGTCATCCGCAAGATCACCAAGTCTCCGAAGATCAACGTCTCCGGCGCCTGTTCCGGCGGTATCACGACTGCGACATTTGCGAGCCTTCTGGCCGCGGCCGGCGACAAGCGCATCAACGCGCTGACCTTCATGGTGTGCGTGCTGAACCCGCAGAAGGAAGACAGCGATATCGGACAGATCGTGTCGGACGGCAGCCTCGAGATTGCCCGCAAGATGTCCAAGGCGCGCGGTATCCTGAAGGGCGATGACCTCGCCCGGATGTTTGCCTGGATGCGCCCGAACGACCTGATCTGGAACTACGTCGTCAACAACTACCTGATGGGTGAAGACCCGCCGCCTTACGACGTGTTGTTCTGGAATAACGACACGACCAACCTGCCGGCCCAGCTGCATTCGGATTATCTGGACGTTGCCCTGCACCAACCCTTCGATCATCCAGGTACGGTGGAAGTGGCGGGCCACCTGGCCGATCTGCGCAAGGTGACGGCAGATGCGTTCGTCGTGGCGGGCCCGACGGATCATATCACGCCCTGGAAAGCCTGTTACCGCACGCCGGCGCTGCTCGGCTCGAAGAATGTCGAGTTCGTGCTGTCGTCCAGCGGGCACTTGCAATCCCTGATCAACCCGCCCGGAAATCCGAAAGCGAAGTATTTCCGCAGTACGCAGATCAAAGCCACGCCGGACGAATGGGCGGCGGGCGCCGAGGAGCATATGGGCTCCTGGTGGCCGCGCTGGGGTGAGTGGCTTAAAGAGCGGGCAGGGACACAGAAAGCGGCGC
>JAIXVM010000010.1 GCA_027482995.1 Hyphomonadaceae bacterium
CCACGCCAAAGCCGGTCAGCAAGTCGCAGACGGCGATGTGCTGGTGATGCTGGTCGAGGAGTAGTCTACCTCGGACCCGCCACAATCAGATCATCATGCAGGTTGGCAATCTCACCGTCTGAATATCCGATCCCGGACAATATCTCGTCCGTATTCTCCCCAAGGCTCGGCGCGCGAACCGGCGCGATCCGTTCGGCGTCCGAGAAGGCAATCGGGTTGCCGGGCGTCAGATACGTCCCGATCCCCGGATGTTCCAGCATCGAAAACATCGGATTGTCCACCGAGATATCCGGGTCTTCCCGCACGGCCTGTGCGAACGTCCGGTAGCGTGACCAGGTCACGCCGCGCTCCGTGAACTTGGCCTCGAACTCTTCCACCGCCCTGGTATCAAAGAACGGCTTGAGGATCTGCGTAATCGCATGCCGATGCTCAAAGCGCGCGCCTTCGAGGTTCAGGTTTACGCCCAGTTTCACCGCCAGTTCCTCGAACGCCACCTGCGTGTGCGTGACGGCTTTCAAGTTGTCCCACTGGCGCTGCGTCAACGCGACGACGATGACACGCCCGCCGCCCTTGCACACGAAATCCTGCGCATACGCTCCGTACAGGGAGTTCCCCATCTTGGGCCGGTCATAGCCGTTCACCGTCACTTCGCCGATGATGCCGAGATTGCCCAGCATCGCCAGCGCCATATCCTTCAGCGCGAGTTCGACCAACTGTCCGTTCCCGGTCAGCCGCCGGTGGCGTTCGGCGGCCAGGATGCCCAGCGCCGCCTGCTGCCCGGTGATGCAGTCCCAGGCCGGCAGCACATGACCCACCGGCTCCGTTGATCCTTCCGGCCCCGTCGCCATTGGAAAGCCCACCGCCGGGTTCACCGTATAGTCCACCTGCGGCCCGCCGCTGCGATCCCCGGTGACCGACATCATGATGAGGTCTGCCCGGTGCTGCTTCAGCGCCGGATAATCCATCCATCCGCGTACGCGCAGATTGGTCAGGAATATGCCCTTGCCTTCGCCGGGCTCGCAGATCAGCCGGGTGACGATCTCTTGTCCGCGCGGCGTGGTCATGTCGACCGCAAGACTTCGCTTGCCCTTGTTGAGGCCCGCCCAGAACAGGCTGCGTCCTTTGTCGGTCACGGGCCAGCGCCCATTGTCGAGGCCGCCGCGGATGCGGTCAAACCGGATCACGTCCGCGCCCATCTGCGCCAGCGTCATCCCCGCCAGCGGCGCCGCCACGAAAGCCGAGCCCTCGACAATGCGAAGCCCCTCCAGAATGCGTACCATGTCTTCCTCCCGGCAGGCCGTTTATACGGCCTTGTTTTCTTGTTGTTTGGTCGGCCTACGTCTCCGTCCAGCCAAGGCTCGCCTGCATCCCTGCGGCGCCGTCGCCATTCTTCGTGAACAGGTCCATGCCGCCTTCAGCCGTCGTCCGTCCACAGACGGAGACGGCGTCAAAATCGAAGAGAGGCCTGAGGCCTCGGAACGTATAACTCGCCGGCTGTTTGCCCGGCACCCAGCGCCGCGCCGCCTCCATCAGCAGGATCGCCTGCAACGGCCCATGCACCACGAGGCCCGGATACTTCTCCGTCTCCATCGCGTAGGTGCGGTCATAATGGATGCGGTGCCCGTTGAACGTCAGCGCCGAAAACCGGAACAGCAGCACCGGGTCAATCGCCACCCGCTCCGTCCACGGACAGTCGGTGACAGGCACAGGTTCCGGCGGGCTGAACGTCTCGGGGATCGGCATATAGACAATGTCCTGCTCCTCCTCCATCAGCCCGGCGCCGCTGCGCGAATAGGAGTGGCGCACCGTCACGAACACCATCTCGCCCGACCGCCCGGTCTTCGCCGACACCTTGGCGATCGTCGACACCTTGGTCAGCTCATCGCCGATCCGCGCTGTTCCCTGGAACTGGCATCGGCTGCCCGCCCACATGCGCCGGGGCAGGGTGATGGGCGGCAGGAAGCCGCCCCGCTGCGGATGTCCGTCCGGCCCGACACTGGACGCGCGCACGACAGGCAAGAAATACAGCCACAGCCAGAGCGGTGGCAAAGGCGCCCGCGCCACGAAATCATCCGGGTTCTGATCGAGCGTCGCCGCCAGCGCGCGCGCGGGTCCCGCCGTCACCGTGTCGATCTGCACCTCGGTGCGGCCAATCCAGCTCTGCAGCGTTTCGGCGTCCATGCAGCCCCCCGTCCCTCGTCAAGGGATCAAGCTAGCGCATTTGGCTCCGGCCTCAAGTGTCTGGGCCGATTCGCTTTACTTGAGCTCAAGGCCCGCCAGTTCGCCGCTCTCGCGCCAGGCTTTCAGGATCCGGAAATAGGCATTGGGCCCATCCCCGTAGGAATTGTTCTGCGCCGCCCGATCACTCGGCTTGCCCTCATTGTTATAATATCCGGGCGTGCATTCCTCGAGGAATTGCTGGCGCATGATCGCCTTCGCGATGATCTGCTGAACCCAGGCTTCTTCAGCCTCTGCCGAGGCCTCGAACGTCTTGGCCTGCCGGGCTTTCACTTCGGCGAGTGTAAACCCGATCTGTTCGGCCTGCTCGTCAAGAAGATGCGGATAGTTCGCCGTAAAACCTGCCTGTCCCGGTCCCATCAGGAACATATTGGGAAATCCGTGTACGGTCAGACCGTGCAGGCTGCGCATGCCGTCCGCCCAGTAATCCTTCATGTGCACGCCGCCGCGTCCGACCGGGTCATACCCCGCCCGCCGCGTATAGTCGGTGCCCACCTCAAAGCCGGTCGCATAGACGAGGCAATCGATCTTGTATTCCTTGCCGTCCACGACGATCGCATCTTCGGTGATCCGGTCCACGCCTTGTCCATTGGTATCCACCAGCGTCACGTTCGGCCGGTTGAACGCGTCGAGATACTGGTCGTGGAAACAGGGCCGCTTGCAGAACTGCCGGTACCAGGGCTTCAGCGCCGCTGCGACCGACGGATCCTTGATGATCTCGTCCACACGGGCACGCACCTGTTCCATCTTCTTGAAGTCGGCAATCTCGGCCAGTTCGGCCAGCCGCTCCGGCGTCAGGCCCTGTTGGTCGCCTTTGGACGCAATGAACAGGATGTTCCGGATAATGTCCGTCCACCCATCATTCACAAGATCTTCCGGCTCATAGCCGCCCGAGACCAGCGTGTTGAAATTCTCCATCCGCCGGCGCTGCCAGCCGGGCTCCAGGCTCTTCGCCCAGTCCGGATCCGTCGGACGGTCATTGCGCACGTCAATCGAGGAGGGCGTGCGCTGGAACACGTAGAGATGCTTGGCTCCGGCCGCGAGATGCGGCACGCACTGCACGGCGGTTGCGCCTGTGCCGATGATCCCGACCACCTTGTCCTTCAGCCCCGTCAGCCCGCCTTCTGGCCCGCCGCCCGTATACTGATAATCCCACCGGCTCGTATGGAAGCTGTGCCCCTTTAAGCTCTCGACGCCCGGAATGCCGGGCAGCTTCGGCCGGTTCAGCGGACCGTTGCTCATCACCACGAACTGCGCGGTGAACTTGTCGCCGCGGTCGGTCTCGATCGTCCAGGCTTTCTTCTTTGCATTCCACTTCATGCCCGTCACGCCGGTGCTGAGCAGCGCCTTGTCGAACAGGTTGAACCGCTCGGCGATCCGCTTCGAATGCGCGAGGATCTCCGGCGCCTTCGTGTATTTCTCTTTCGGCATGAAGCCGGTTTCTTCGAGCAGCGGCAGGTAGATATAGCTCTCGATATCGCACGCCGCGCCGGGGTACCGGTTCCAGTACCATGTGCCGCCAAACGCGCCGCCGGTCTCGATCATGCGAATGTCGGTAAAGCCCGCCTTGCGCAGCCGCGCGGCCGCCAGCATCCCGCCAAACCCGCCACCAATCACCGAGACTTCTACATGATCCTTCACCGGCGCGCGTTCCACACGCTCCGTGTACGGGTCTTCGAGGTAATGCGCGAACTGCCCGGCGACGTTCACGTACTGCTCGTTACCATCCTTGCGCACGCGCTTGTCGCGTTCGGCAAGGTAGCGCGCCTTCAGCGCGGCTGGGTCAAATCCAAGATCAAGCGTACCGGTGTCGGCCATTCGGAACTCCTCCAGAGACATCGCTGGGCCTGCGTCTTCGCGCTGGTCTCCTGCATCAGGCTTGAATTTACCTGCGATGGGCCTCTTGCAACAGTCCTGACCCGGCGTCAGCCGCCGCCGCCCAAGCGCACGAAGAACTGCACGAGCTGGCTGATCATGATTCCGGCGCCAATCCATAGCCAGATCGCGCTGCCCTTGCCATTGCGCTCGGCGTCGTCGGGGCGGTCCTTCAGGCCGAAAAGGCCCGCCGTCGCGTCTTCCAGCTGCGCCTGGTTGCGCGCCCGGCCCGGCGCCACTTCCAGCTCGATCGCCCGGCGCACGCGCACCAGCCAGTCGTTCAGGCCCTTCACATAGGGGCTGGTCGTCGTCTCGCGCGTCCAGCCGTAATAGGTATCGAGCGCGTCGAAGACCTCCAGGGACAGCCAGTCCGGCAGTCTCATGCCAGCGTCACGGTCAAAGCCATTCGTCCGGCTGCAGATCAATTGCCGGACTTGCTGCTGCATGGTCTGATACTGGTCGATGCTGCTGACCTCATCGCCGTCAATCACCGCCAAAACAGCTTTCACGGCCGGTGGCTGTCCGGTGGCCGTCAGCACGTCCGTCAGACGCTCCAGCGCCGCCTTGATCGGTTGCCAGGCGGCGACTTCCTCGGGCGTGAACCCGTCATCGTCATAGCTTTCCTCGGCATCTTCATCAGCCGCGTCTTCGATGTCCGACGGTTCATCTTCTTCGTAAGGCTCGATCTCCGCATGCGCCGGTTTTGACTCGGGCAGAACGTCCGGAGTCCTTTCGGCAATTTCCGCCAGCGGAACATCCCCGATCGCCACCGCGCCGACCGGAAAGGCCGATGTTTCTGATGTCGCCTCGTCGTCTTCGTCCTCGTCGGTGTTGATGTCGTCGCTGTATTGATCGCGCCAGCGCACTTGGTTCCGCGCCGCTTCAAACGCCGCCCGCAGCGCCATGAAGCCCGCGCGATCATCTTCCGGCCGCGTGACCTTCAGGCGCTCGGCATAGGCTTTGCGCACGTCGGCGTCTGTGGCGGTCGCGCGGTCGACGCCCAGCAGGTCGAACGGATCAGAAGACATCGTCGCGTTCGAAATTCCCGATGATCGCCTCGATATTGCGCCGCGCCTCGGCAATCTCGCGCGGGTTCTGCCGCGCCATCACGCCCTCGAATTCGGCAATCAGCCGTCCGACCGACGCGCGCTTGTCGCCCAGTGAGTTTTCGAACGCCGCCCGCATCCGGGCAATCAGCGCAGCATTCTCCTGCTGGTCGCGCGGATGGATCTTCATCGCTGCCAGCGCCTTCAGCCGCTTCTCGATCTCCTCGCGCGGCAGGCTGCCCGGATTGCCCTCGATCACCAGCCGTTCGGTCTTCTTCGTCGCCGTCGGCGTCGCCTCGACTTCCAGCACCCCGGACGTGTCATAGGTATAGCGCAGCTCGACGGATTTGTCGTCCTTCGGTCCGCCGCGCAGCGGCACGTTCAGTGTGCCGATCAATATGTTGTCCTTAACGTAAGGGCTCTCGCCTTGGAAGATTCGGAACAGGATTTCATGTTGCGTCGGGTAGAGCGGCGCCACCACATCCGCCTTGCTCACCGGCACCACCGTATTGCGCTCGATCATCGGCGTGAAATGTCCGGGCTCGTACTTTCCTTCGCCTACCTGGATCGAGGTCTCAAAGCCCAGCGTGAACGGGCACACATCGGTCATTACCACATCGTCGAGCGCCTTGTGCCGCGCGGCGAGGCCCGCCTGCACGGCGGCGCCGAGGGCGACCACGTGATCCGGATCAATCGAATACTCCGGAAAGCGCTTGAACAGCCGCGTCACCAGCGCGCGCACGCTCGCCATCCGCGTCGCCCCGCCCACCGTGATGATCCGGTGCAGGTCGTCCGCCTTCAGGCTCGCATCCGATATCGCCCGCTGGATCGGCAGGCGCAGGCGCTTCAGGATCGGATCGGTAATCTCGTCGAACTTCTCGCGCGTGATCGTCACCCGCCGCGCTTCGCCCTTCAGCGCGAAGTCCGCGCTCGCCTCCGCTGCCTCGGTCAGCTGCACCTTCATGCGCTCCGCCAGCGCGCGCAGCCGCGCCCCGTCCTCGCGGCTCACATCCTCCGGCTTCACGCCGAGTTGCCGCCCAAGCTCCGTGGCCAGAGCATCCGTGAAATCTTCCCCGCCGAGGAACGCGTCGCCCGCCGAGGCGCGCACTTCCATCACGCCGGAAAACATCTCGAGGATCGACACGTCAAACGTGCCTCCGCCAAGATCCACCACAAGGAACGTAGATTCGCCCTGCCGGTCCTGCAGCCCGTAGGCGAGCGCCGCGGCCGTCGGCTCGTTGATCAGCCGGTTCACTTTCAGGCCGGCAAACTCCGCCGCCGTGATCGTCGCCTTGCGCTGGATGTCGTTGAAATAGGCCGGCACCGAAATCACCGCCGCGTCCACCTCGTGCCCGAGGAACGCCTCGGCATCCGCCCGCAGCGAGCGCAGCACGAATGAGGACAGCTCCTCCGCCCGGAAGGATTTCTTGCCCAGCACCATCTCGTGATTGGTGCCCATGTAGCGCTTGAACCGCGCCGCCGTCAGGGCAGGGTGCGTCAGCAGCCGGTACTTTGACGCCCGACCCACCAGCAGCGCCCCGTCATCGCCATACCCCACCGCCGACGGTGTCAGCATCTCGCCGAGACTGTTGGGGATAAGCTGCGGCCCCGCATCGGTGAACACCGCGACCAGTGAATTGGTCGTGCCAAGGTCAATGCCAATCAGGGTCGTCATGCGGGTCGGGAGGCTTTCGTGAAACGAGCGGTCCATTTAAGCCTTAGCGCCTCCGCCGGGAGGCTCCAAGGGGCCCTGCGGTTGCAAGCTGCTTGCCCGCCTCAGCGCCGCAGCAACATCCGCTCGCCCGCATCCCCCGTCAGGACCAGCGCGCCATCGGCTTCGATCGTCCAGGTCATCACGCCGCCGAGCGCGTCCATGTACTTGCGCTGTTGCAGGGAGAGCGCCTCGCCGATGCAGGCGCGCCGCGTCATCGCGAGCGGTCCGAAACTGACGGAGGTTGCCGTCGCCGTATAGGTGCCGTTGAACCGGTTGCAGTTCGTGGAACCCGACACCTTGCCATCCGTGCCGAACGACAGCGTCAGCCGCGTATTGTCGATCACGCCGCCGCGGTTCAGGTCCTCGACCACCCAGTCTGCGCCGAGCAAAAGGGCAGGGTCCGCCTCGGCAGCGCTGCCCGCCGGCACGGCGCGCTTCGCCACAAAGCCCACGCCGTTCGCGCCGGTGAGTGTCAGCTCACCAAGCCCGTCCACAGTTGCCGTGGCCGCGCCGTTGAGGACGCCCGCAAACGCGCTCTCCTGTATCATCAGCCCGTCTTCCATGCAGGCCATCTTCGTCATGCCCGTGCCCGTGAAGGTGAGCGCCGGGCCGTCCTGCGTGTAGCTGCCGAAGAAGCGGTTGCAGCCGGTCGTGCCGCTGATCCGTCCGTCTGCGGAGAATGCCAGCGTCGGCTCGCGCCCGGAGACGAGGCCCACGCCGCCCAGCCCATCGATCACCCATTCGCTGCCCGCGAGCTCGGGCACCTCCGGCGCGCTGCCGGACTCTGTCCGCAAGAGCGCGCAGCCCGACAGCAGCGTCAGGGCCATCAGGCCAATCAGGGGAAGGCTCAGCCGTGTCTGAAGCCGCATGTGATGATCCTTGAATTTGAAGAGGCGTTATCCTGCCGTGCAGGCCATCGGTGTCGCGCGACCCCTGCCAAAGCGCAGGTCCGCACCGGACTGCTCCACGACAAAACGGCCATTCGAGAATTGTTTGGCTGCGCCTTCGGCGGTCGTGAGCTTGTCCAGTTTCACGCTGGTGCCGTCGCCGAAGGTGACGTATGCCGCGCCCGCTTCCAGCGCGATGCTGAGCGCCTCACCGCCGCACACATAGGCCGCGCCCTGGGGAGTAATCATCCGGCTTGGACGCCCACGCGCAAGGTCTTCCGGGTTGAATAGCGCGACGTTCAGGCCAGCCGTCTCGCCCATATCCGTAATGTCGATGTCCCCGTCGGAAGCGAGCAGGATTGCGGCGCCATCCTGAATGCGCGCTCGCAGTACAAGGTTTCCGCCCGGGATCAGGTCAAACTTCGAAACCGTGCCCGCAAACGCCACGGGCGATCCTGCGGTGACCGGAAATTCTTCCCGGAGCACGAGATCATCCACGTCTGGCGTGCGTGTCACATCGCGCACTTCCACGATCAGCTTCGCCGTCGCCGGCACGTCCACACCGCTCCACGACGCCTCGCCAGTGACGACCGCATCGGCTTCCTCGCCATCTGTTTGATCCGCGCCCGGACCAAAGGGAGACGCCGCGGTCTCCGCCGCGGGTTCAGCGGCGGGCGCAGGGCCCTCTGCCGCTGGCGCGCAAGCGGCGAGCGCAAGGAACCCAGCGCCCGTGAGCCACTGCCGCGCGCGCCTCATTGCACGTCCATGATGTCGGTGATTTCGGCGAGCGTCAGGGTGCCACAACTCACGATCACGCGGCTATAGCCGGTCGATAGCGCGGGGGCTTCATACTTCACCTCTTCGGTGGTGATCGCCTGCGTCGCCATCCCATCCGGAATGATCGGCAGCAGTTTCAAACGCAGCGCCGGAACCGCGGAGCGGTCCAGCGGGCCTTCCTTCCATTCGAACCTGTAACCGCCCGTGCGCACATCCACCTTGCCGGTGACGTGAACGGTCGGCACCGCGCCGGGGCCCGGCATCTTGTTGATCCAGGCGGACCAGTCTCGGCTGTCCAGCAGGACGCACGCTTCAGCAGGTTCGGTCACTTCGGTGGTCTCCTCCGGCGCGCCCGGAACGATCTGCGGCGCAACGACGGAGACGGGCGCATCCGCTGCCGAAGGTGCTTTCGGGGCGACGGCGTCGCTGCCGGAAAAATACTGGCAGCCAGCGAGCACGAGCGTGGAGGCGGCAGCGGCAATGGCAAGACGTGATTGGATCATGGCGGTCCCTTTCCGGTGTGTTTTCTGGTCATAGGCTGAGTGCGGGAAGACTCTGTCAAGTTAATGACAGTTCAGCCACTTTCAGGCCTCAAAGTAGGGGGCGCAAGAACGCGCCAATCCATACCTCACGCCCTGTAGACACGGGCGATCCGGCCCTTCGAATCCGGCAGGGTATCGGGCGGGGTTATACTGCCCGTATGACAAAACTTCATGACCCCACATCCACCCCGCCGCGCCTTCGCGCAACAAGCGACCGCGCCATCCGCCAACTCCGGCTCGTCTGGCTGCTCGGCTGGACGACGGACAAGATCGCCGACTGGCTCGGCGTCAGGCCCGGCACGGTCTGCCGCCGCCTGAGGCGCCACGGCCTTCGCACCGCCGAAGCCGAAGGCGAGATCGACCATCTCATCGCCTGCGAAGTGCGCGACCGGACGGGCGACGCGCTGGTTACGTCGAATGACCCGCTCGCCAAGGAACTCGTGGCGATCCAATCGAAACTCAACACCGGCCCGCGCCACAAGGCGGCGACCCCGGAAACGGCAAAGGACAAAGATGCAACGCATACGGATGACTGGCGAGTCCACATCGCCGCAGACCTCGAACGACTGGCACGCCTGGACACCGGACTGGCGCCGGCAGATTCTGTCGGAACTCAGGTCGAAGGATCTGGAGGAGCTGGAGGGCTGGAAACAAAGTCTGCTGTATCGGCATCCGTTTCTTCTGCACGCCCGGGATACGCAAGTTCCGCCGCCGGATCTGACGCGGACATGGTTGCTTTCTGGCGGACGTGGCGCTGGCAAGACGCGCGCCGGCGCGGAATGGGTGCGCTGGGCGGTGCTGCAGGCGGGCTATCGCAGGGTGGCGCTGGTGGCGCAGACCTTCTCAGATGTGCGCGAAGTGATGATCGAAGGGCCGAGCGGCCTGATGTGGACGGCGACCGATCCGGACGACCGGCCGGTCTGGCAGCCCTCGCGCCACCGGCTTGAATGGCCAAACGGCGCCGTCGCCTATGGCTTTTCGGCGGAAGACCCGGATAGCCTGCGCGGCCCGCAATTTGACCTCGCCTGGTGTGACGAGGCGGGCGCCTGGGCGCGCGGCGAGGCGGCGTGGGACAACCTGCAGCTCGCCCTGCGCCTCGGCCCGCGCCCGCTGGTGATGGTGACCACCACGCCGCGCCCCACGGGATTGATCCGCCGGCTGAAGGCCGATCCCATGGTGGTGGAGACGCGCGCCCGGATGGCGGACAATGCCGCCAATCTTGCCCCAGGATTTCCGGCGCAGATGCAGGCGGCTTATGGCGGCACCATGCTGGGCCGGCAGGAACTGGACGGCGAGATGATCGACGATCCTGCCGGCGCGATGTTCCTCCGCACCCAGATCGATGCCCTGCGCGTTGCCGAGGCCCCGGCGCAGTTCGACGACTGTATCGTCGCCGTTGATCCCTGCATCTCGGCGCGGCCCGGGGCGGATGCATGCGGGATCATCCTCGCCGGCATCAAGGACGGCGTGGGCTATGTGCTGGGCGATGCCTCGGCGCCGGGCCTGCGCCCGCTCGACTGGGCGGAGCGCGCTGTACGCCTCGCGGAGATGGGCGGCGCCTCGATGATCCTCGCCGAGGCGAACCAGGGCGGCGACATGGTGCGCGAAGTGATCGCGATGACAGGCACGAACATGCCGGTCCGCCTCGTCACGGCCCGGATCGGCAAGAAGGGCCGCGCGCAGCCGATCGCCGCGCTCTACCAGCAGGGCCGCGTCCACCACGCGGGTACCTTCCACACGCTGGAAGACCAGATGTGCCGCTTCGGAACCGCCGAAGAGGCTGGCTCTCCGGACCGCGTGGACGCGCTCGTCTGGGCGCTCTGGGCGCTGATGGTGGAGGGAAGGGGGCCGAGGGTGCGGGTGATTCTGTGACGGCGACGCCGTGTCCGGCAAGTGGGCAGATGGGGTTAGGGTGGGAATTGACTTCGGCCCAAACCCAAGCCAATGGGTGCCATGTCAAAACACACCAAACCGAAAGCTGTCGTGGACGCGCTGGATGCGCTCTACGCCGAAGCTGTTACCGCCCTTTCTGAAGCCCTGAACCGTTTCCTCCATGACGGCACGCCGCCGGATGGCGAGGCCCGCGCCGGGGGCGTTTTCTGCTATCCGCAGATCCGCCTCGTGTACGATCCGGACGGACCGCCGCCGCCGATCAGCCGCGCCTTTGGCAAGATCAGTGAAGCTGGCACTTATGTGACGACCGTGACGCGGCCAGAGTTTTTCCGGGCCTACCTGATCGAGCAGCTGACGCCGCTGATGCGCGACTATGATGTCGACGTGTATGTCGAACGGTCGAAATCCGAAATTCCCTATGCCTATGTCTGGGACCCGTCTCAGGCGGCCGGCCTCGAGGAGATCGCGCCGGCCGAACTCGTGCGCTGGTTCCCCTCGCCGAAGCTGACGCAGATCGGCGACGAAGTGGCGGACGGCGAATTGTTCGAGCCCTATGATGAGCGGCCGCTGGCGCTGTTCGATGCGCAGCGGGTCGATTTCTCGCTGAAGCGCCTTCAACACTATACCGGCACGCCGGTGGACCACTTCCAGCACTATGTTCTGTTCACGAACTATCACCGCTATGTCGACGCATTCTGCGACTGGGCGCTGACACAGCTCGGCGGCCATACGCGCTACGAGTCCCTCTCGGTGCCTGGCGGGCTTGAGATCCACAAACCGGAAGTCGACAGCCGCGCCGCCATCGAGGCTTCGCCCTGGCGGCGCTTCCAGATGCCGGCCTATCACCTGCGCGCCAAGGATGGCGCGGGCATCACGCTCGTGAACATCGGGGTCGGACCGTCGAACGCCAAGACGATCACCGATCACCTCGCCGTGCTGCGCCCGCAAGTCTGGCTGATGGTCGGCCATTGCGGCGGCCTGCGTCATTCGCAGGCGATCGGAGACTATGTGCTCGCGCACGCTTACCTGCGCGAAGACCATGTCCTCGACTCGGTCCTGCCGCCGGAAATTCCCGTGCCGCCAATCGCGGAAGTCCAGGTGGCCCTCGCCGAAGCAGCTGCGAAGATCACGGGCGAGCAGGGCGAGGCGCTGAAGAAGCGGCTTCGCACCGGCACGGTGGTCACCACGGACGATCGCAACTGGGAGCTTCGCTTCACCGCTTCGGCGCGCCGGTTCAACAAGAGCCGGGCGGTTGCGATCGACATGGAAAGCGCGACGATCGCAGCGAACGGTTTCCGCCTGCGGGTGCCTTATGGCACGCTGCTGTGCGTGTCCGACAAGCCGCTGCACGGCGAGATCAAGCTGCCTGGCGCCGCAAACCGCTTCTACGAGCGCGCCATCGGCGAACACATCCGTATCGGGATCGAAACGCTGGAGCGGCTCTCGGTCGATGGCGGCGCCAGCCTGCACAGCCGCAAGTTGCGCGCGTTCGACGAGCCCCCGTTCAGATGAGCGTGGACTGGTCCGCCCTGAAAGCGGCGGCTCTCGCCGCGCAGGGTCGGGCGTATGCGCCGTATTCGGACTATAAGGTGGGCGCCGCGCTGCTGACGGCGGGCGGCGAGGTGATCACTGGCTGTAATGTCGAGAATGCGACATTCGGGGCGACATGCTGCGCGGAGCGGACGGCGGTGTTCTCGGCGGTCGCATCGGGGCATAGGTCATTTACCGCAATTGCCGTCGTGACGAATGGCGCAGAGCCCGGCACACCGTGCGGCATCTGCCGCCAGGTGCTCGCCGAGTTCGGCAGCGACATGGACGTGCTCTGCTTCACGCCTGAAGGGGCAGAGCAGGTTTACCGTTTGTCGCAGCTGCTGCCATTTGCGTTCACGTTGAAGTAGGCGGTGTGGGCGCGTCCGGATTTTTCCGTTTGGCGCGCGGCAGGAAGAGCATGAACTTTGCGAGCGGGCGCTTGAACAGAAGCAGGTAGGCGACGTGCATGCCGACGAAGAGAAGTAGCAGGTTCGCGGCGAGTTCGTGGATTTCTCCGAGCGGGCCGCCTTCGCCTTCTTCCGCGTCTTCGTCTTCACCTTCGTCATCTTCGCCGCGATAGGACTCGCGCGGCGCTGCGGGTTGCGAGCCGGCATCCGCGGCAAGCTCGGCGTGCGCCCGCGACAGGCCGATGGCGCGGCCCTGGTCCATCGCAATGCCGGTTCCGGTGACCGTCAGCAGGCTGAGGGCTATGCCGAGCATCAGGACGCGGCTAACGTCCGGGTGGGTCAAGGCGCCCTTGAGCTGCAAGCCTTCGAAGTTCGGATAGAAGCGCATCAGGCCCACCTGACGCGCGCCGCCGAGGGCCCAGAGCAGCCGCAGCACGATGACGGCAGAGACACCATAGCCGAGCCAGGCATGTGCCGGATTGATCTCACCCGTCAGGTAAGCCGCGATCGCCAGCACGGCAAGCAACGCATGATAGAGCCGCACGCGGTTCATGATGTTCATGGCGAGGTGTCACTTCCGGTCTGCCGAGGCTGTAACGCCTCACGGCAGGGTAGGGTTCCCCTGCGCCGGGTCGATACGTAGTTCTCGCAGACGCCGCGGGCAAAGTGGCTTTTACATTCAGTCTTTAGACGGACGGTTTTGCGGATAGCACTCAATCGCTACCACAGACAGGAGATGATGCGGTGATGATGTCGCCGAGCGCGTTTGTTGCGAGCGTTTCCTTTCGCACATCCTGCTGCCAGCGGGCATAGACGACAACGCCATCCGGAAACGTACACTCGCCGAACCCGTGTTTCTGGCCATCTCGGACCTGGCCTGCATAGATGCTGCCATCCTGATACTCAACGATCCCGTGGCCATTCCAGTTGCCGCGTGCATTCGCATGTGTGGCGCTGAACTGGCCAAGATAGTATCTGACCGAGCGCGGCTCGGCTGCCTTCGCCTCATGCTGGAACTTTCCGATGGCGCGGATGCCTTTCTCAAAACGGCCATAGAATGCTTCACCTTGCGAAGCGCCGCCATAGATTTCGACCCCGTGCCGTCCAAAGACCGCGTCGTCGCAGTCGCCTTTGTACGCAACACTTTGGCAGCCCTGACCTCCGGATTCTACCCTGTAGGCGGCAGCGCGGGCGGTGCTCTCGGCTTGGGCGGCTTCCTCGGCGACGACTTTCGCCATGGCCGCTTCGCCAAATCCGTTGGAGCGAATACGACTTTGTTCGTCCGTCAGCGGACTGTATTCGAAGTCGTCGTCTGTGGAGCTGGCGTCTGTTGGAAGGGGGATGGCTGGAACAGTCGCAGGCATCTCGCCCGGGCAGCTGGCAAAGCAGATTTCGTTGTAGAGCTTGTTGCTGGTGTAGGGCATCTGCTCCCGGCCCGTCGCCTGGGCGACACGTCTTTGCGCAGCAGCGAAAGCGGTCTCGGCGGTTTGCCCGGCCCGGCTGAGTTCCTCGGCGAGGACGGGTGCATAGACGCCTTCTTCGGCAACATCATCGGCGCTGGTTGAATAAGCGATGAGCATATCTGCCATCGCCTCGACCCGGCCGATGCCTTTTTTGCCGGCCTTCCAGCCTGAAGGGCCGATAACATTGCGGCAGGCATCGAATACGAGGAAGACGGCCTTGGCCCCAGTGGCGGCGAAGGCATCACTTTGAGTTTGCATGTCCAATCCGTAGATCGGCAAATCCGACGCGGCATTGAGACGCGCATTTGTGCCCAGAAGGTAACTGTCACCAGATTTCGGGTGCTGCGTTCCGTGTCCGGTATAATAGACGAAGCCGATGGCGTCGGGGCCAGCCTCCTCCAACGCGCGGCGGAAAGCGTCGAGTGCATCGGACAATGCGTCCCGTGTAAGGTTGCTTTCGCGAGTCGTGACAAAGCCTGTTGCCGAAAGCGCCGCCTCGATCTGGTCGGCTTCGGAGTCTGCGAGTGTGATGTCGGTCAACCCCGCAGTGTAGTCCGTCTGGGCGATGACAAGTGCCAGACGGGGGCCCTTGGCCGCTTTCGTCTGGGCGCTGGCCAGTAGCTGGACCGGGGCTGGAGATGGACCGGACGGGGCGGGAGACTCTGCGCCCGCAATCGTCAAAGCGTTCGAGCCTTCGATGCCGCCGCGCAAGGCCCAAGCGGACGCCGTGATGGCGAGACCTGCCGCGACCGCACCGCCAGCCCACATCCAGAGCCGCGACGGTTTGGGGGGCTGGCGCGTCGGCTCCGGTGATGGCGCTGGGGCGGCCTGTTCGATGTTCTGGGCGCCGGGGCCGACCGCGCCGGCCTTGCCGATATTGTAAACATCGCGGGTCATGACTCGTCCTTGCTGTCGCTCGTCCGGGTGTTTGTCGAAGAGGGGCCAGCGGCGCCCGCCTGGCCGACATTATAAACGTCTCGGTTGTTCTGGATAAAGACACTTCGCATCAGGGAGTCATAAGAACCGGGACGGCGTGAGGCCGACTTTAGGAAATCGATATACTTCTGGATCTCGTCGCCGCGGTCGATCTCGAAGGCTTCGTCTTCGAAGATGTCAATTTCGGTGTTCAGGATATCCACGGCGCCGATTGGGTCATCCGGGATGCGGCGCGGTGCGAGTTCATCCGGCACGGTCACGCGAAGGCGGGGCGCTATGCCCGTGTAGAGCATGATTGTCGGAATGGCGGCGCCGCGGGCGAATCCGAGCCAATAGGTTTCGGCTGGCGTCATGTGGTCAAGCGCGGCAATGATGAGACTGGAGTCCCGGACAAAGCCATACCCCGCTTCGCTGATGACGTCTGAGCGTTCAGCATCGGCGGGGGCGAAGATGGCGTACTTCCGGTCACGGATGGATTTGTGCAGCGCGAGGCGCACGGGCTCGCGCAATCCCGAGAAGCCGAGCACGCAGACCGAGCGCGGACGGTCGCCGCTGCGCTGGCTGGGCAGCATGGACTCGCCGACGAAGGCGGACAGGCGGCCGAACGCATCGAGATGGTCGCGCGTGCTGCGCCAGAAGGATTTGCGGGAGAAGCGGTCCTTGAGGATACGTTCAGGAAACAATCCGGCGGGGAGCGTGTCTTCGGAAAAGACCAGTGCCGGCTTACCGGCGCGCACAGCGAGGGAAATCTCGGCCATGATGTAAGCGGAAGGGCCGGTATCCCGGTTTGGCAAGACGGCAACGAAGCCGCCGGCGAAGCTGAGCTGGCGTTCCTGTTTGGCGGCGTTCAGCCGGTTTGAGGGGACATCAACGCAAGGCGCGTAGCCCTGATCCTGCATCAGATTCAGGAAGTATTCGTTGAGGCGGCTGTCCTCATCGCGGTAGCTGTGCGCGAAATAGACCGGGACCATCGCCATTCGCCTTCGGGCTCATGCCCCTGACAATGCAGCGGAAATGGATAAATGCAAGATGGACGGGTTGCGCCCGGGAATTTAATTGAGATCGCGGGCGATGCGGAAGCCGATGGTTGCGACGGACGTGGCGGGCGGCATGTGTCCGCGCGCGGCCGTTCGGACCTGAGCGGGCGGGGACCGGTAGTGGCCGCCCCGCACGACGCGTTCTTCGCCGGAGCAAACAGTGCGGGCGCGCGCGTCCAGAAAGGCGCCAGAGTAGCTGTTCTGATAACAGTCCGCGGTCCACTCCGCGACGTTGCCGAGCATGTCATGGAGGCCCCAGGCGTTTGGCTTGAATTGCCCTCGTGGCGCCGTGCCATCGGGATATCCGTCCGTACAAAGCGTGTTCTTCGGGTACATGGGCGCGAGGTCGCGGTCTGCGGCGTTGGCCACGTCGCAGAGGTCTCGCTCTTCGCCGCCGTTGTGGAAGCGGCCGGTTGTGCCGGCCCTGGCCGCATACTCCCACTCGGCTTCCGACAGGAGGCGGTAACTCGACCCGGTCTGGCTTGACAGGTACCTGGCATAGTCGTTCGCATCATCCCACGTGACCAGGCTGGCTGGCAGGTCGGATGCGCCCATGAACTGCCGCGTGCAGGCTTTCGCGAGGGCGCATTTTTCGAACTCGCCCCAGCTGACTTCGAACTTCGACACAGCAAAGTTGCTCGGAATCTTGACGGTGCGGACCATGCCTTCGTCCATTTCGCGGCCGGCTTCCAGGATGGAGGAGCCCATGCTGAATTCGCCGGCGGGGATGACGACCAATTCGGGGCCTTCGGTGCCGTCCTTGAGCTTGTCGCGGAAAACGTCGCCCTTCTTGAGCGAGGCGTTCATGGCCTTGTCCAGGATGGCGAGCGCTTCCTCGGCTTTCGCGATGTCTATCGCGCGGGCGCCGGTCAGGGCAGCGGGGACCGTGCAACCAGCGAAGCAGACTTCATTGGAGAGGTCCATGTCCGTGTACGGACGTTGCTTCCGGGCGGTGGATTGCTGGACGCGGCGCTGGGCGGCGGTGAAGGCGGTTTCGGCGGTCTGGCCGGGGCGGGCGAGTTCCTCGGCGAGGATGGGGGCATAGACGCCTTCTTCGGCGACATCGTTGAGGCGGGTGGAATAGGCAATCAGCATGTCGGGCTCGGCCTCGACACGGCCGATGCCTTTCTTGTTGCCCTTGAAGCCCGTCAGGGCAGGCACGTTGCGGCAGGCATCGAAGACCAGGAAGATGGCCTGTGCGCCGGTGGCGGCGAAGCCGTCGCGCTGGGAGGCGAGGTCCAGTCCGTACACGGCAAGGTCCGAGGCGGATTTCAGGCGCGCGTCAATGCCAAGCAGGTAACTGTCGCCGGACTGGGGATGCTGCACTCCATGGCCGGTATAATAGACGAAGGCGATGGTGTCCGGACCGGACGCTTCGAGCGCGGCGCGGAATTCGCCGAGGACGTCTTCGAGGCCGGACTTTGTGAGGTCGCTCTTTCGCGTGATCTTGAAGCCGGTGGATTTCAAGGCCTTGTCGATATGGTCCGCTTCGGATTTGGCGAGCGCCACGCGGGAGAGATCCCCTGAGTAGTTCGTCTGTTCGATGATGAGGGCGAGGCGCGCGGGCGCCCGGGCAAAAGCCGGAGCGGCGAGCAGGCCGGTGAGGCTGATCAGCACAAGGACGATGCGCCAGAGGCTCAAGGTGCCTCCCCGCAGATGCTGCTGTCGATGCAGTATTCGACGAAGCCGAGGGCGAATGCCGGGGTTTCGGGCGCGCTGGCGGCCGAGGCTTGAGGGGCGGCGTCGTCTTCGTCGCCGATTTCGATGCGGTGGATGCCCTTGGCGTTTGACGACAGCAACGTCGAGCGCATCAGGGACAGGATGTAGCCGAGGGGGCTTGAGACGGCCTCGGTGACGTCAGTCGGCATGTCGACGGGCAGGGTGTTGGCCTCCGGCACGATCATCGCGAGGATCGCCTGACGCCCATAGGGTGTGCCGGCCTGGAAGCGGAACCTGAACAGGTCCTTCGGAACGAGGACGGTCCGGCCGGCGTCAAGCGCGGGCCAGGCTTGCTCAATGGCGCCTTCATCCTTGTTCGGATAGAGCTGGCGCAGTTCCTTGTCGGCGTTGTAGTCGAAAATGATCAGCTTGCCGCGGATCGGCAGCTTGAGCTTCAGGTTTATGAATTGTTCGGGTTCGATAACCGAGACGGGCTGGTTGGCCGTGTTGAGGATTTCGACCGGAATGGTGGCGAAGGTGCCCGGGAACTGGCTTTCGATGCGCTTGAAGAGGTCCAGCGCGCCGGTCTGTTCAGGAGGCAGGTCCGACTGTTTCTGGCCGGACTCGACCCCGGTGGTCTGGGCGATCCAGTCTGCATACTGAGAGACACGCGTATAGACAGACGGCGTGTCCTCGACGGCGCATTTGACGCCCCAGCTGACGACGCCGATCTGGTAGGGACAGCCATTCTTGTTGACCTTGATCAGCGGGCCGCCGCTGTCGCCCTGACAGGAGTCCGTGTCGCGCCGGCCCGCGCAGATTTGGGCGGAGGTCAGCTCAAAAGGATGCGCATAGTCCGGGAGCTTCTCCATGATCTTTTCGATCTTCCGGGTGCAGATTGTATTTGGCGTGGTGGCCAGCGTTGTCTGCATGAGTTCGGCGGAAGATGCGTAGATGCCGGAGCCATCCGGCAGGATCGCGCGGTCGTCGGCGGTGCCGGACTGGTTGAAGGTCAGGTCGCCAAAGCCCGCGACTTCGGCAATTTCGCCCATCAATGTAAGCGCGTCAGTCTGGGACGTCAGCGAGAGGCCAATCTTCGGGCCGGTGTAGTTTTTCGAGAGTTTGATAAGGGCGATGTCGTTGCCGAAGGGCGCAGCGCCTTCGATATAGTCCGGATGAGAGACAATCTTCTCGATCTTGTAGATTTGCTCAGGCTTCGCTGCCGCGAGGTCGCCAACGCCGATGACAGCGCGCAGGATGCCGCGCGGGCGAAGGGCGGTACGCTCGGAGTTCCATTCCGAGAAGATGGCCGTTCCGTTCTTTATCTCGGTGGTTTCGGCGCAATGAAAGGAAGTCAGCAGCCAGCGGCTTGAGATCGCCGTCGCGCCGCAGATATGTACGCCGGTCTTGTCCCGGAGTTCGACCTGGAGCGAGGTTATGCCGGGCCATTCGGCAGCCTTGGCCGCAAAGCCGCCGACAATCTTGGTGCCATCGGTGGACGGCGGGCG
>JAIXVM010000095.1 GCA_027482995.1 Hyphomonadaceae bacterium
GGCTGTGCGGTCTTGGAGACGGCGCGCTGCGGCCGAACAGCTCGAACAGCTTTGCCGCGCCATACCGTGCCACGGCGGCGATTGTCGGCCGGCGTGGATCACCCTCGCCGCAGCCCAATCGCGAAATGATGCTGCAGCGTTCGATCGGACCCAGCAACCAGGGAACCACCAATTCGGAATCTATCCCCGATAGATGGCCTTCGCTTTCCAGTTCGCCAAGGAACTTTGCCCAGAACGCGTCAATGCCGCGAAATGCCTGCAGGCCCATCTGGCGAAGGTGGTCATGGCCCGCCCAGGTCAACACGACATACAGCCGGGTGATCCAGATCGTGAGAGGCTCCGCATAGACTTGGCCGTGGGCCATCAACAATTGGGTGACCCGTTCTTGCGGGTCATCGGCCTGTGGCACTTCGATCACGTCGGTCGCGAGCAGGGCGAACAGCATTTCCATTGCCGCGACCAGCAGTTTGTCGCGGTCTGGGTACTCGGCATAAATCGTTGAGGTCGAAACCTTCGCGCGTTTTGCGATGTTGGTCATGGTCAGGCCGGTGTAACCGTTTTCAGCGCACTCCATGAGGGCTGCGGCCATTAGTCTTCCGTTGCGCGCCTCTGCATCCAGCCGGCTTGCCGACTTCGCGAGCAGGGCTTCCAGCGAGGCTTTGACCAGCAGTTTTGCCGGGCCTGTTTCTTCACTCAACATCATTACCTTGGTTCTCGGCGCATGCGTGTTCGTGAAGGAAGGCTGCCTCGGAAACAGCATGCGTTTGAGTGTTACGCATCTGACAGGAAAACCCAATGTAGCAAAAATATCACATTGGATCGAAGGCGCTCCGTACACAGATCAGTTATGTTCAGAAATTTCGGTTTTTCCGAAATCCCGGTTTTTCAGAAATTCCGGTTTTCACCCCTTCGTAATTGCAAAATGCTCGGCTGCACTTAGCCTCTCAGGGGAATCTGAGCGCGTCAGTCGCGGATCAGTTTCGCCAAAACGCTCACGTTTCCCATCAGCTGTCATCTCCAAAAAGAGGCAGCCGGCGCGACACCGGAACCGCACCATTCGTAGTTTTTTACCCAAGTTGCATGAGGCAAATCAGATGGCAAAATTCAAAGCAGCTCCGCTGGCAGACCGTAACAAGCGGTTCAGTGTGGCGGGCGCATTTGGGGCACTTGCCGCTGCGTTCGCCGGCAAGGCCGCGGCTCAAACCGCTGAAGCGCCGGCCGGTTTTGATCCGCTGAGCGCGTTGGGTGAGATCAGGGAAGTCACCCAGTTGGCGGACGGCACGCTGCAAGTCGTGCTCGAGAGTGGCAAGACGATCATCGTGTCTGCGGCCGATTTTGTCGTCGTCGGAAGCGAGTACTTCATCGCCGAGTCGGCTGCGGCGGCCCTCCTTGCCGTCCCGGGCGGATTGGGCGCTGGCGCAGTCTTCGGCGGCGTCGGTGCCGTAGGGGCAGTTGGCGCAGTAGCGGCCGGTGGTGGTGGTGGCGGCGATGATGCGCCGCCCGTCTCGCCGCCTCCGCCGCCACCCCCGCCGGCCGCATCACCCGTGTTTACTTCGGGCACGACCGCGACGTTTGCCGAGAACGGGACGGGCACTGTGTACACGGCAGCCGCCACCGATGCCGACAGCCCGACGCTGACCTATTCGATCACCGGCGGCGCCGATGCGAACCGGTTCACGATCAACGCCACGACCGGTGTCGTGACGTTCGTCACACCGCCCAATTTCGAGGCGCCAGCGGACGTTGGAGCAAACAACGTCTATGACCTCCAGATCACCGCGTCGGATGGCACCAACACCGCGGTGCGAAGCGTCTCGGTAACAGTGACCAACGTGAACGATGCGGCGCCCGTCTTCACGTCTGGTACCACCGCGACATTTGCCGAGAATGGCGAAGGCACGGTCTATACCGCTACGGCAACCGATGTCGACAGTGCGTCGGTCACGTACGCCATCACTGGCGGCGCCGATGCGAGCCGGTTCACGATCAATGCGTCGACCGGGGTCGTGACGTTCGTCACGCCGCCGAATTTCGAGGCGCCGGCAGATGCCGGTGCCGACAACGTCTATGAACTTCAGATCACCGCCTCGGACGGGACGAACACGTCGTTGCGGAGCGTTGCAGTGACAGTCACCAACGTCGACGATGCTGCACCGGTGTTTACCTCTGGCACCACTGCGACATTCGCCGAGAACGGCACCGGCGCCGCGTATACTGCGGCCGCGACGGATGCCGACAGCACCAGCTTGACCTACTCCATAACCGGCGGCGCCGATGCCGCGCGGTTCACGATCAACGCCGCAACGGGCGTGGTGACTTTCATCACGCCGCCGAACTTCGAAATGCCTACGGATCTCTCCGAGAACAATGTTTATGAGCTGCAGGTCACGGCGTCGGATGGCACGCTGTCGGCCACGCAGAATGTCTCAGTCACTGTCACCAACGTCAACGATGTCGCGCCCCTATTCACCTCTGGCTCTACGGCGACGTTCGCCGAAAATGGCACGGGCACCGTCTATACGGCGGCCGCTGTCGACTCCGACTCGGCAAGCCTGACCTACTCAATCACAGGGGGCGCCGACGCAGCGCGTTTTGTGATCAATCCAACGACTGGCGCAGTGACGTTTGTTGCCCCGCCAGACTTCGAGGTGCCCACGGATTCGGGCGCCAACAATGTCTATGACCTGCAGATCACGGCGTCGGATGGCACAAACGCGTCAGTTCAAAGTGTCGCCGTAACCGTCACCAACGTCTCGGAGCAGACAATCATCAGCCTCGCTTCTTTGAGCACGGCGCAGGGTTTCATCATCCAGGGCGATGTCGCATACAACCGGGCAGGCTTTGCGGTCTCTTCCGCCGGTGATGTCAATGGTGACGGGTTCGAAGACGTGATCGTCTCGGCGCCATTTGCAAACGGCGTTGGATCCGAGTCAGGCGACTCCTACGTCCTGTTCGGGAGCGCAGGCGGGTTCGGAGCGAGCGTTTCCGGCAGCCAGGTTATAGACCTGACGACGCTTGGCGCGTCCCAAGGCTTCATTATCCGGGGCATTTCGGGCGAACGATCCGGCTATTCGGCGTCGTCGGCGGGCGACATCAATGGCGATGGATTTGACGATCTGATCATCGGTGCGCCGACCGGCAATCTGGGAGGCGGCGGTTCGGGTCAAGCCTATGTGGTGTTTGGCGGGTCCGGCACCTTCGGCACGGCGGT
The DNA here is from genome assembly GCA_027482995.1 of Hyphomonadaceae bacterium. Classification (GTDB taxonomy): domain Bacteria; phylum Pseudomonadota; class Alphaproteobacteria; order Caulobacterales; family Hyphomonadaceae; genus Hyphomonas. The sequence goes on from JAIXVM010000095.1 coordinate 3,212, forward strand.
GTCCGGGCGACAGGTCATCAACGTCTCGACGTTGAGCGCGTCACAGGGTTTTGTCATCCGGGGCGATCTTGCCTACGATCGGGCAGGGCAGTCGGTGGCCTCGGCGGGGGATGTCAACGGAGACGGATACGATGACCTGATCGTGGGCGCGAGCAGCGCGGACGGGGGCGGCGGATACTCCGGTAACAGCTATATCGTGTTTGGCGGCTCGGGTACTTTCGGAGTTGCAACCGGTGGCCGGCAGGTTCTGGACCTCACGAACCTCGTCGCGTCGCAAGGGTTCATCATTTTCGGCGATGAGAGCGGCGACCTTTCCGGCATCTCGGTCGACTCGGCCGGAGATGTGAACGGAGACGGGTTCGATGACCTGATTGTCGGTGCACGGAACGGTGACGATGGCGGCGCCAATGCCGGCGAGGCATATGTCATTTTCGGAGAGGCGGGCACATTCGGTGTGAATGCCTTCGGTCGTGACGTGGTCGACCTCACCACACTGAGCACGTCGCGAGGCTTCGTCATTCAAGGAGCGGCTGCATCGGATGTTCTCGGTGGCTGGGTCGGAGCGGCTGGCGACGTCAATGGCGACGGTTTTGATGACATCATCGTCGGCGCGACGGCCAATGCCGGCGGCGGCATTGCCGCAGGGGCGAGCTATGTCGTGTTCGGAGGCAGCGGCGGATTCGGTACCATAGACGGAACGGGCCGGCAGGTCGTCAACGTCGCGACGCTGGGGGCATCGCAGGGCTTCATAGTTCAGGGTGCCAATAACTATGACTTGTCCGGCGTGTCCGTTTCATCGGCAGGAGATGTCAACGGAGACGGTTTCGCCGACCTGATCATTGGCGCACTGGGAAGCGATCTGGCAGGCGCTGATGCCGGCACGTCCTATGTTGTTTACGGCAGTGCAAACGGTTTCGGATCCCCGGATGGTTCCGGCCGGCAAGTGATCGATCTCGAGACGCTGGACAGCCGTCATGGCATCCTCATCACGGGCGGCGCCAACACAGACCTTTCCGGCACCGCCGTTTCGTCAGCCGGCGATATCAATGGCGACGGGTTCGATGACCTGCTCGTCGGCGCAAGCCTGGGTGATCTGGGTGGTACGAGCGCCGGTCAGGCCTATGTCGTGTTCGGCGGCGCCACCGGCACGGAGTCGACGGTTGCGGTTTCGCGCACGGGCACGGGCTCGGCGGACAACTTCACCGGCAATGCGGGTGATGACACGTTCACCAGCATCGGCGCGAACGATGTGATTCGCGGCGGGGCGGGCAACGACGCGATCAGCCTCAGCGCAACCGGCTTTGCCGACATTGATGGCGGACGGGGCACCGACACGCTCGCTCTTGCGGGAACCGGACAGACTCTCAACCTGACCGGAGCGGGCACAGCGCGCATCAGCTCGATTGAAGTGATCGATGTCACCGGCACGGGCAACAACACCGTGGTTCTCGACCAGCAGGCCGTGTTCGACCTGACTGAAGCGCGCAGCGGCGGTGACGCGACGATTACCATCCGCGGCAATGCGGGAGATACCGCAGACCTTGGCGGCACCGGTGGCGGGTTCAACGCGAATGGCACGGTCACAGACGGCGGCATCACCTACACTATCTACACCAATGGCAATGCCAACGTCCGTGTGCAGACAGGCGTAACAGTCCTCAGCGAGCCGCCACCTCCAGCTCAAGAGGTCGACCTGTCGTCACTCGGCGCCTCGGAAGGCTTCATCATCGTTTCCGACGGGTCTGATGACGGGCTGGGTTATTCCGTTTCCTCGGCAGGCGACTTCAACGGTGACGGCTTCGACGATATCGTCGTCGCTGTTTACGGGGATGACGACGGCGGAACGAATGCGGGCGCGGCATATGTCATTTTCGGCACGGCTTCGGGCTTTGGTACGCCGACCTCCGGCCGCAATATCGTCGACCTGACGACACTGTCGCCCTCCGCGGGGATTGTTGTCATCGGTGCTTCGCCCTTCGATACGGCAAGTTCAGTTTCATCGGCCGGTGACATCAACGGCGACGGTTATGACGACCTGATCGTGGGTGCCTGGCAAGGCGACGATGGCGGCGGCGATGCCGGCGAAGCCTATGTCGTTTTCGGCGGCTCAGGCACGTTGGGCTACACCGACAGCAATGGCCGGATGACGATCGACCTCAGCACGTTCGACATTTCATCGGGCTTCATCATCCAGGGTGACGAAGGCGGCGACCGCTTGGGCTTTTCGGTCTCCTCCGCCGGCGATGTGAACGGCGACGGTTTCGATGACATGATTGTAGGCGCCCGCCTCGGCGATGATGGCGGCACCGGCGCCGGCGAGGGTTACGTGATTTTCGGCGGCGCAGGCACATTCGGCTCAGACGTGTCTGGCCGTCAGGTGATCGACCTCTCGACACTCAGCGCGTCGCAAGGGTTCATAATCCAGGGCGACAGCGCGCTCGATTATGCCGGGTTCGCAGTATCCTCTGCGGGAGACGTCAATGGCGACGGTTTCGATGATATGATCGTCGGTGCCCCGCTTGGATCGAACAACGGACAGTACTCCGGTGAAGCTTACATCGTGTTCGGCGGATCGGGGGGCTTCGGAACCAACGTGAATGGCCGGCAAGTGATCGACCTTACGACCCTCTCCGCTTCACAAGGTTTCATCGTTGAGGGGGTCGATGACACTGACTTCGTCGGATCGTCGGTCGCATCGGCGGGTGATATCAATGGCGACGGCTTTGACGATCTGATCATCGGCGCCTATCGCGCGGATGAATCCGGCCCGCAGTCCGGCGGTGCTTACATCGTGTTTGGAACAGCGAGCGGATTCGGAACACCTGACGGCAGCGGCCGCCAGGTGATCGAACTCAGCACGCTCAGTGCGGCCGAAGGCTTCGTGATCCGGCCGGAAAGTACGTTTGGCACGCTGGGGCGCTCGGTCTCCGCCGCAGGCGATGTGAACGGAGACGGTTTCGGTGACCTGATCGTCGGTGCAACCAGTGCCAACGGGGCCAATTCGATCTCGGGCGAAGCCTATGTCATCTTTGGCGGTGCCAATGGTTTCGGAACCAATGTCTCCGGCCGCCAGGTCCTTGATCTTGCAGACCTCAACACGTCGCAAGGCTTCATCATTCCGGGCGAAAACGGCTATGACCTGTTCGGACGGTCCGTCTCGTCAGCGGGTGATATCAATGGTGATGGTTTCGATGATATCCTGGTAGGCGCACCGACTGGAGATCTCAACGCCGCCAACGGAGGCCAGGCCTATGTGGTCTTTGGAGGCGCAACCGGTACCGAGTCGACCGTGGCCGTCTCGCGAACGGGCACCGGCGCTGCGGACAACTTCACCGGCAATGCGGGCAATGACGCCTTCACCGGCATTGGTGCCGGAGATGTCGTGCGCGGGGGCGCAGGCAATGATACGATCAGCCTGAGCTCAAGCGGTTTCGCCGACATCGACGGTGGCAACGGCACCGACACACTCGTATTGTCCGGTGCCGGACAAACGCTCGACCTTCGCGGCGCCGGCTATGCGGGCCTCAGTTCCATCGAGGTGATCGATCTGGCCGGTGCAGGCAACCACACGGTTATCCTTGACCGGGCGGCTGTGCTGGAGCTGGCAGAGACCAACGGATTCAACGGTCTGCCGACCGTCACTATCCGGGGCGATGCGGGCGACACGGTTGACCTTCGCGGCGGCTTCACCTTTTCTGGCGTCACC
>JAIXVM010000055.1 GCA_027482995.1 Hyphomonadaceae bacterium
GCTGCGCAAGCTCAAGCACCCGTCGCGGTCGCGCAAGATGCGGTCGTTCCTGGATCAGTGACGGCAATTTTCTCTTCCATGCCGGGGCAATCTGCGTAATCTCCCCGGCATGGAGAGCCTCGAAAAAGCAATCGCCTTCATGGGTGGCCCAGCGGCCATCTGGATCCTCGCTGCCGTCTATTTCGCGAGCGTGATCCTCGAACGGCTATGGGCTTTCCGGCACAATCCCCATTACAACAACAAGGACGCGCTCTGCTCGATCGCGCTCAACCTGATCGCCAGCGTCTTCGGTCTGGTGCTCGGCTTCCTGATCCCGCTAGCGCTCTATGTGTGGGTGTTCGAACAGTTCCGGTTGGTGGATGGTTTGCCCCTGTGGCTCGCCATTCCGCTGGCGTTCCTGATCCATGAGCTGGCCTATTACTGGGAACATCGCACGGCACACCGTGTCGGGCTGCTGTGGGCGATCCACGCGATCCATCACTCGTCCAACGAGTTCAACCACACGACCGCTGCGCGCGGGTTTTTCTTTGACCCAAGGGTGAAATTGCTGTTCACGCTACCCGCGGCCGTGATCGGCATCGATCCGGTCGTGTTCATCGCGGTGACCGTGCTCACCAATGCATATGGCATCTGGAACCACGCCAGCTGGGTGCCGCGCCTTGGTTGGGTCGACCGGGTGCTGATGACCCCCAAGATGCACAAGGTGCATCACGCCAACCAACCGCAGTATATCGACACGAACTACAGTCAGGTGACACTATTGTTCGACTATGTCTTCGGCAGCATCGCCCATATCGAGGAAGAGCCCAACCCCGGACTGGTCAAGCCGACATATGACTATAACCCGCTGACCGCGCAGTTTGTGGGCTTCGCGCAGCTCAAGGACCGGATCGATACGGCGGAGCGCTGGCAGGACAAGCTCGCCTATCTCTGGCAACCGCCTGAATGGTCGCATGATGGGGTATGCCGCTCGGATTGCCCGAAATACGCGAGCCTCAGCGCCGCTTGAGCACTTCGGGGAGCGACTTGCCTTCCCCGGTCGAAAAGCTTTGCGAGTGGGGTGGAGAATCTCTCCCCCAGCCCCTATAGCTCCCCCATGCGCATCGCCATCGCCTCCGACCATGCCGCTATCGAGCTCAAGGCCGAATTGGCCGAGTGGCTGATCGAGGAAGGCCATGAGGTCGCCGACCTTGGCCCCGAGCCGGGGCAGAGCGTCGATTACCCCGATTACGGCTACCGCCTCGCCGAAATCGTCGCCGAAGGTTCGGCCGAATATGGCGTGGCGCTGTGCGGCAGCGGGATCGGCATTTCGATCAGCGTCAACCGCCACCCGCAGGTGCGCTGCGCTCTGGTCAGCGAGCCGCTCTCGGCCGCCCTCGCCCGCGAACATAATGATGCCAATTGCATCGCTTTGGGCGCACGGCTCGTAGGGATCGAAATGGCGAAGTCCTGCGTTGCAACCTTTCTCGACACCGAATTCGCCGACGCCGGCGATCCGGCCGGGCGCCACCAGCGCCGGGTCGGCAAGCTCGGCAAGCCCCCCTTCTTCCCCGACCATATCGAGACCCATCAATGAGCACCGCCCCCCTCGATTTCGCCGCCCGCACCGACGCCTCTCCGATGGACCGCTTCTGGCATGACGATCTGGCGCACGCCGACCCTGAAATCGCGGCCGCGATCGGGAAAGAACTCGCCCGCCAGCGCGACAAGATCGAACTGATCGCGTCCGAGAACATCGCGAGCCGTGCGGTGCTCGAAGCGGCTGGATCGGTGTTCACCAACAAGTACGCCGAGGGCTACCCCGGCAAGCGCTACTACGGCGGCTGCGACTATGCCGACGTGGTCGAAACCCTCGCGATCGAGCGCGCCAAGGAGCTGTTCGGCTGCAACTTCGCCAACGTGCAGCCCAACTCCGGCTCGCAGATGAATCAGGCGGTGTTCCTCGCGCTGCTCAATCCGGGCGACACCTTCATGGGTCTGGACCTCAACTCCGGGGGCCACCTCACCCACGGCTCGCCCGTGAACATGAGCGGCAAGTGGTTCAACGTGATCCCCTATGGCGTGCGCCCGGACGATCACATGATCGATATGGACGAGGTTGCCCGCCTTGCCCGCGAACATAAGCCCAAACTGATCATCGCAGGCGGCACCGCCTATTCGCGCACGTGGGACTGGGCCGCCTTCCGCGCCATTGCTGATGAAATCGGCGCATGGCTGCTGGTCGATATGTCGCACATCTCGGGTCTGGTCGCAGGCGGCGCACACCCCTCGCCCTTCCCGCACGCCCATGTCGTCACCAGCACCACGCACAAGTCTTTGCGCGGTCCGCGTTCGGGCATCATCCTGACCAATGACGAGGACTTGGCCAAGAAGTTCAACATGGCCGTGTTCCCCGGTATGCAGGGTGGCCCGCTGGTTCACGTGATTGCGGGCAAGGCGGTCGCCTTTGGCGAAGCCCTGCGCCCCGAATTCAAGGCCTATGCGCACCAGATCGTCGCCAATGCCAAGGCTTTGGCCGAAAGCGTCAAGGACGCAGGGCTCGGCATCGTCTCGGGCGGCACTGACAACCACCTGATGCTGGTTGAC
>JAIXVM010000158.1 GCA_027482995.1 Hyphomonadaceae bacterium
CACCCCGTCCGGGCCTGCATGAGGCGCCAGCATCGGGGCAAGATCGCCCGCGACGCGTTCGGCCAACGCCTCCCCGCCTTCGCGGATCGCGCTGGCGGCCGCCTCGAACTTCCACAGGGCCGGCGCCTCTGTAGCTGCAACCGGGGCGGACTCGGCCTCGGGGCCGGACACAGTGCAGCTGAGGACCGAGAACAGGCTGGCGGCGATCGGCCAGAAAAGAGTGCGCTTCATGGCGTGCCTTTGGTGCTTCGAACAACCGGCCTGCGGGGTCGCATCCGGTTGCGACGAAGGGAAGACAGAACTCTGACCTTTTCGTGAATCAATTGGGATGCCTGCACTGGATTTAGATTCCGAACTCTTCCAAAAGTTGCAGATGAGTCAGATTCCGCTTGCCCGGCGTTCGCCGATTCCGCCCGAAAACTGCAATCTCGCCCGCACGATCGAGATCGTCGGGGATCGCTGGACCTTGCTGATCCTGCGGGCGGCGCTTTACGGCGTGCGCCGGTTTGACGATTTCCAGGCCGAGCTTGGTTGCCCGCGCACGGTCCTCTCCGGCCGGCTCAAGATCCTCGTGGACGCGGGGCTGCTCACCAAGAAAACCTACAAGGTTCCCGGCAAGCGGGCGCGGCCCGAATACGTGCTGTCGGCGATGGGCCTGTCGCTGCGGCCGATCCTGATCGGCCTCACACAATGGGGGGACATCTGGCTGGGCAAGGGCGAGCCGCCGCCGATCACCTTCACCAAGGCCGGATCCAAGACCGCGATTCGCGCCGCTTTCGTCGATCCCGACGGGCGCGAAGTGCGGCCCGACCAGATCCGAGCCGTCTTGCGGGGCTAGCGCGGCTCCGGATTGTTTTTGGCCCTTGCAATGCACCGGCCTTGCGATTATTCCCACCGCTCTGCCGGTCTTGGCCGGTCAGCGCACTTCCGGATGCGGGCGTAGCTCAGTGGTAGAGCACAACCTTGCCAAGGTTGGGGTCGAGAGTTCGAATCTCTTCGCCCGCTCCAGAAAAGCTCAAGACAAAGCAAATGATATCAAAGCCCTGCGGGGCTCTTCACTTGCGATGTTCTGAGTTTGGCGGGTGGTCCAATGGCCGCCCAAGGGCCTTGTCTCAGGATACGGCCGGTTTCTCTTCCAAAGCGCCCTCAACCCGTCCGTCTTTCAGCGTTATGCGGCGCGTGCACCGGGCGGCGACCTGTTCGTCGTGTGTGCAGATGAGAAAGGTCGCCTTGTCCTCGCGGTTCACCTCCCGCATCAGGTCGAGCACCTGTTCGGCGGCGACGCGGTCAAGGCTTCCGGTCGGCTCGTCGGCGAGGATCAGTTCCGGTCTGTTCATCAGGGCGCGCGCGATGGCAACGCGCTGCTTCTGCCCGCCCGAAAGCCGGGTCACCCGGAAATCCAGACGGTCGGAGAGCCCAACTCGCACCAGTAGCTCGCGGGCTCGCTTTCTCATCTCGGGCGTGATGCCGCCCGCGGGCGCGGCTGCGGGGAAGGCCACGTTTTCGGTTGCGGTAAAGTCCGGCAACAGATGATGGAACTGGAAAATGAAGCCGAGACGCGTGTTGCGGAACTCGGCGCGTTCCGCGTCCGACAATTGATCCACCCGTTGGCCGGCAATCGTGATCGTTCCCGTCGTTGGCCGCAGGAGCAGCCCGGCGATCGACAGGAACGTAGATTTGCCAGACCCCGACGCGCCTAGAAGCGCGGCCAGTTCGCCGGGCTGGAGCGTCACGTCCACATTCTTCAGGACTTCGGTGAAATCGTCGCCATTTCGGAACGTCATGCCAATCGCGCGCGCATCGAGAACATCGCTCATTGCTGGATCGCCTCCAGCGGATCGAGGCGCGCGGCGGACCGCGCAGGAATCACAGACGCCAGAACGGCGCCGAGGGTCGTCAGCACAAAGACGGCCAGGTAGCCACCTTCAAACGGTGCGACGGGCAGGGCCATGATCCCGTCGGCATCAGTCAGTGTCGCCAGCCAGGAACAAAGCGCAAAGCCGCAGACGCAGCCGATCGCGGCGCCGACCATGCCGATCATCAGCCCCTGCAATACGAAAACGGCGGCGATGAAGGCGCTGGAAACACCGAACGCGCGCATGATGCCGATTTCGCCGCGGCGCCGATTGGCCGACAGGCTCAACGCGCTCGCGATGCCGACAAGCACCGAGATCAACGAGAACATCTGGATCAGCGTCCCCGTCCGGGCCTGGGCGGTCAGTGCGCCTTCGAGGCTGGCATTCTTCTCCTGCCAGGGCGTCGCGCGAAGCCCCGTCGCCTCGTGCAGGAAAGCCGCAACCTCCCGGGCGCGGCCCGGATCCTCGAGCTTGACTTCGATGTTGGTCAGGCCTTCGGGAAGGAGAAAAAGTGGACGAGCCGTTTGGAGGGAGAGATATGCAACCTTCTCGTCAAGCGCTTGCAGGCCGGTCCGGAAAACACCGCGAACGGTCAGTAGACGGTCAATTCCGCGGTCCGTTCGGAAGAGGACGGGCTGGCCGGACGAGAG
>JAIXVM010000324.1 GCA_027482995.1 Hyphomonadaceae bacterium
AATCGCCGCCGCGCGACAACGCTTCGATGAGATCGTCGGTTTTCATATCTTGGTTTCGCTCACGAGCCGCATCAAGGTCTTCATCCCGCGATGGATGGAAATCTTCACGTCGGATTCCGACAAGCCGATTTTTGCGGCCGCGTCTTTGACGCTCATTCCATCGAGTTTCACGAGGCGAATTGACTCCTCTTGTTTCTGTGAGAGCTGACCGAGCAGCCGTGTCACATCGCGTTTCGCGTCGACCGCCTCATCTTCCGACGCTGTAAACAGCTCATTCGCATCTTCGACCGGAATATGTTCGCCGCGCCGTCCCATGCGCCGCCAATGATCGATCAGCCTATACCGCGCGATCGCGTAAACCCAAGCCGTTACCGGGAAACCAGGGTCATAGCTTTCACGGCGGGTATGGATGGCAATCAATGTTTCCTGCAGCAGATCTTCGGCTTGTTCGGGCGAATTGCGCAGGCGTGATCTGTAGAAGGCGCGCAGATTGCCGCTGATCGCTGAGAGAAAAGTGCGATGCGCTGCCGCATCTCCGGACAAACCTTGTAAAAACAATGCTTTGAGCTCCGCTTCGGCTGCTACCACGTCACTCCCCACCTTTGGATACGCCAACCGGTACGGTTGGTTACAGCATTGTTCCAAAAAAACCGATCCGAATGAGCGCTCAACGCGTTGACAATGTTGACCTCGAACGCCGATCCAACCCCACATCAGGCGGCGGTTATCGGGTTTCTTGCCGTTCGGGGTGGGTGGGTCAAGGCCCGTTGAACGCCCCTTCTGAGTTGATTGAAGACGTCCGCTAAATGCAGAGACGGGTTCGTATTGGATTGACCGCACCGCCATTCAGTTTTTGACTAAACGATGTCGTGGGTATCCTTAGGCAGAACCCAAAAAGTCTGGGCAATACTGGACGTTCCGGCGTCTTCGTTTCGATTGCTTCCGACCAATTCCGCCGCACCTTTAGCACGGCGTCTCCAGGCAACGTGTGCAACAACTCCGGTTGCCGAGACTACTTGCATTGACCTGAATTCGGGAAGCTTCGTTGATTCCACTTCCATTGCCAATCCCGCGGCGTTCGACGCTCCAGTCGAGAGCCCCAGGCCAAGCGTTTTGAGGTCTCGACGGACGCCAAGTGCATCAGGCGGACCTTCCCAGTAACTGTTGCATCAGCATCACTCGATAGCGAGCCGGACCTAAACCTCGCTCACTTGCAATTCTTAAACGGCAGGCGGCCTCTAGCGCTTGGCGGCGCAACCGGACTAAACATGGCGCATGAACGGCAAAACTCTTCGTTGCATTCTGGTGGCGCAAGCTTCGCTCGCGTTTGCAGCTCAAGCGCTTGCAGACGTGTTGGAAATTCAGCCCGGCGGGCGCGTAATCCTGTTCGACGGCCCGGCCGTTCACGTCGGGGATGAGGCGCGTGCGATAACACAGCCTGCAGTCGTCACGACGCTCCCGAAACGGGCGCCGCAGGAGGCGACTATCGTATACTTCAATGCTGCGGGAGCTAAGCAGGAACTGAGCCCGCAGCTGCTGGAAGCCGTGGCTTACGTCGAGTCGCGTTTCAACGATGAAGCTGTGTCTCCGGCAGGCGCCTTGGGCGCGATGCAACTGATGCCGGCGACGGCGGCCGAGCTGGGTGTTGACCCCCGCATCCCGGCGCAGAACATTCAAGGTGGAGCGAGCTATCTGCGCCAGATGCTTGAGCTTTTCGACGGGGACCTCAGGCTTGCTTTGGCGGCATACAACGCGGGGCCCGGGGCGGTGCAACGGTATGGTGGTGTTCCCCCGTTCAAGGAAACAGAAGAGTACGTGGAGGCAGTCTTGAGCTACATGGCGGATGTCGCAAGTATGGAGGGCGGGCGGTGATGGGGCATCGCAAAACTTCGGTGGCGCGCGCGCCTTCTCTGACGCTGGGCGCAGCCGTGGCGCTGGCCTTTTCGGTGCCGGGTCAGGCTGCGGCCCAGGTGATCGCCAGCGACCCGCGTGGATCTGGCCCGATCCTGGCGGCCGTGAACTGGGTGCAGGGCACTTTGCTCGGCAATGTTGCCACGGCCGTGGCCGTAATCGCTGTCGCCATCGTAGGGTTCATGATGTTGACCGGACGCATGAACTGGCGACATGGGATTACGGTTATCCTCGGCTGCTTCATTCTCTTTGGAGCGGCCGCGATCGTCGCGGGTATCCAGGCCGCTGCCAGCTTGGCGCGTTGAAGCCATGGCTCTCCTTCAAAGAGACGTTGTGTTTTCTGCACTGACCCGCCCACAGATGTTCGCGGGCGTATCTTACAGCTTTTTCGTGTTGAACCTTGTCGTCACGACCGAGGTTTTCCTAATCACGAAATCCTTTTGGGCCATACTCGCAGCCTTGGTTGTGCACTGTATTGGGTATGTGCTGTGCGCGCGTGAACCCCGGTTTCTCGACCTCTGGATCCTGAAGGCCAGCCGATGCCCCCGCGTCAAAAACTATAGTCGTTGGGGGTGTAATTCCTACGCCCCATGAGCCGCAAGAAGCAGCCCCCCCGAACACCGGCCGGGCAGGCTAGAGCGGCTCGGCGTGAGCAGACCGGGGCTTCCATGCTGCCGTTTGCCCGGCATTTGGACAACATCACGCTGGCAACCCGCGAGGGCGACCTGCTGCAG
>JAIXVM010000132.1 GCA_027482995.1 Hyphomonadaceae bacterium
GATTTGATCAACCAGCATCGCCGTCTCCGGCCAGAGGGCCCGCGCAGCGTCCTTCCAGTGAACCAGCGGCGCGGCGCGGAAGTCTGCATGCGCATCGCCCCGGATCGACCAGAAATAGGTGAGGCTCGTGGCAGCGCCGGCCTGCAGCCGGCCGGACGGCATGACGCCCGTCATCTGGCGAGCCGCATGATAGCGCTGCTCCAGGGCGTCGGAATTGAACGGGCCACCTTCCGGCCAGGGCAGCGTCGCCCAGAGCGCGCCATAGGGCAGCTCTGATGCGGGCGCCGACGAGAGCGGGGAGCGCACACCGAGCGCGTCGAGGATGAGATCGAACGGGCCAAGCGCGGCGCCGTGCGAATCCGTCATCGTCCCCGCCGCGGCGTCCGCCGACGTGATGCGGGTGGAAGGCACAAAGGCGGCGCCGGACGCAAGGGCCACCTCGCTGAGGATCGCGAACACCGCCGATCGCTGTATGCCGATGCCGCGCAGGCCGCGGCGGAGGGCCTCGTAGCGCACATCGAGAACGGCGCGCCCGGTGTCGGAGGATATGCCCCAGAGCCGCGTGATCGGACTGCCGAGGGCTTCGGCGGTTTCCCGCAGGCCCATGGCGCCGAGAATGGCGAGGCCGGTCTCCTGCAGCATCAGCCCTGAGCCGACCGGGCGGGCGGCCTCGAACTGTTCAAACACGGTGACGCGGTGGCCCGCGCGCGCGAGCAGGGTGGCCGCGGCGAGGCCGCCGATCCCGGCGCCGGCGATTGCGATGGAAAGCGTTCGACTCATCTGCCTGTTTAGCCCTGCTCCTTGTGTGCCGCGCAAGTCTCAAGCAAGAGTGGGTTCCGAAAAGAAACGGGAGAACGCAATGTCAAACGGGGCGGCACTGATTATCGGCGCAGGGGATGCGACGGGCGGCGCGATCGCGAGAGCCTTTGCGCGCGATGGGCTGACGGCGTGCGTGACGCGGCGGGCGCGCAATCTTGAATCGCTGGGCGCGCTGGTCGCAGGCATTGAAGCGGAGGGCGGCAAGGCGCGCGCGTTTGGTGTCGATGCGCGCGAGGAAGAGGCGACGATTGCGCTGGTCGATCAGATCGAGGCGGAGGTTGGCCCGCTGGAAGTCTGCGTGTTCAATATCGGCGCGAATGTCCGCTTCGGGATCACCGAGACGACAACGCGGGTGTACCAGAAGGTCTGGGAGATGGCGGCCCTCTCCGGCTTTATCGCGGGCCGGGAAGCGGCGCGCGTGATGAAGCCGCGCAGGCGTGGAACCATCCTGTTCACGGGTGCCACGGCGGGTGTGCGCGGCCGGGACGGCTTCTCCGCCTTTGCCGGCGCCAAGCATGCCCTGCGGGCGCTGGCGCAGTCGATGGCGCGAGAGCTCGGGCCGCAGGGTATCCATGTGGCGCACATAATCGTGGACGGCGCCATCGACAGCCAGTTCATCCGTGAAAACCTTCCGGATGCGGACGAACGCCGGGCACGGGACGGGCTGCTGATCCCGGATGAAATTGCCAAAAACTATGTCTGGCTGCACCGCCAGCACCGCTCCGCCTGGACGCACGAGCTGGATCTCAGGCCCTGGAACGAGACCTGGTGAGCGGCTAGACCATACCCGCGTCCGTCGGCAGGCCGAACAGTATGCGGCCCGTAAGTTCCAGCGTCGACGGCGCGGTCATGATATGCTGCGTGATGGCATGTGCGTCGCGGAATCGGCGTTGGAGGTCGCTGGACTCAAACAGCGCCGCGCCGCCGCCAAGATCGTAGAGCGTGCGGCAGATGTCGGCGCCGGTGCGCGTCATGTGGGTACAGGCCAAGCGAAGGTCCGCGCGGGCCTCCATGGGAATTTCGTCCGCCTGCTGAGCGATCGCCCAGACGCGGTCGATTTCCGAGAACAGGTAAGCGCGCGCCGCGCGCCATTGCGCCTCGCAGGTGGCATAGGCGGCCTGCATGGATTGGCGTTCGGACAACGTCTTGGCCGAGCCCTGGCTTTTCTTCACCGTCGCGAGTGAATGGAAGGCGTTGAGCGCGCCGCGCGCATTGCCGAGCGCGACCCCGCAGACACCGAGCGCGAGAAGACCGAATGCCGGGAACCTGAACAAGGCGCCAGTCTGGTGCGGCTTGTCGGAGACAAGAGAAACGGACCGGCCCTTTGGCACGAGCAGATCCTTGACTTCGATATCGCCCGAGCCGGTGCCCTTGAGGCCCATGACGTGCCAAGTGTCGTGCAGCACCGCGTCACTCGCCGGAAAGTACATCATCCGGTTTTCGGGCGCGCCGGAAGCGAGGCGTTTCATCTCGCCGTCTTCCCAGATCGTGCAGCCGCCACAAAGCCAGGTACAGTTGGCAGAGCCCGAGCCCCACTGCCAGCGTCCGTTGACGCGGTAATGGTCGCCCTCGATCACGGCGCGGCCCATCGGCGCGAAGACACCGCCCGTGATGGTCATCGGATCGCGGTAAATCTCTTCGGCGAAATTGGGATCGATATAGGCGACATTTAGCGAGGTGGTCGCCCCGATCATGGCGCACCAAGCGGCGCTGGCATTAGCAATCGCCATCAATTCCGTGACTTCAACGATCTCGCGCGGGGTCGATTCAAGGCCGCCAAAGCGCTTCGGCGTCACCATCCGGAACACGCCCGCTGCGGCGAGCTTCTGGGCGAGGTCCGCCGGGAGGCGCCGAACCTCTTCCATTTCGGCGGCACGCGCGGCGAGTTCCGGCAGCAAGGGTTGCAGCGAGGTGACGAGATCGGGGGTGTGAAGCGTGTCGGCCATGCGGGCAAACTAACCTGTTTCGACAGCGCTTCAAAGTGCCCCCGGGGCTCGTCACCCAAGGTCAGCATTGCTGCCCGGCGGCGAGCCGCATAGGTTCAACGCCAACAAGATCCGTGAACGGGGAGAAAGTCGTGCCTGACCAGCTGCTGGAAACCTTCGAGGATGGCATCGCCACCCTGACCATGAACCGCCCCGAGGCGCGCAACGCCCTCACCGGCGAACTGCTCGACGCGCTCGCGGTGGCGGTGCCGCGCCTCGCGCTGGACCCCAAGGTGCGCGTGGTCGTGCTGACCGGCGCGGGCGGGGCATTCTGCGCAGGCGGCGACGTCAAAGGCTTCGTGGCCGCCCCGACCGGCAGCAGCGGAAAGAGCGAGGCCCCGTTCAGCATGGAGCAGCGGATCGCGGGCCTTCGCAAGGGCATGGAAACGGCCAAATGGCTGCATGAGATGCCGAAGCCGACCCTGGCCGTGATGCCGGGCCCGGCGGCCGGCGCCGGCCTGTCGCTGGCGCTCGCGTGCGACATGCGCATCTGCACCACGACCGCCAAACTGACCACGGCCTTCTCGAAAATCGGCGCAAGCGGGGACTATGGCGGCTCCTATTTCCTCACCAAGCTGGTGGGCGAGGCCAAGGCGCGCGAGCTTTACTTCACCGCCGACGTGATTTCCGGCGAGCAGGCGGCGGCACTCGGCATCGTCAACGAGGCGGTGGCGCCGGACAAGTTCCAGGAAGCTGCCAAAGCCAAGGCGCGCTATCTCGCCGGCCTGCCGACGGTCGCGATCGGGTACATGAAGAAGAACCTGAACCTCGCCGCCAGCGCCACCCTGTCCGAAGTGCTGGACATGGAAGCCGCCCACATGGTGCGCACGATGATGACCGAGGATCACAAGGTGGCGTCGCTGGCCTTTGTCGAAAAGCGCCCGCCTGTGTTCAAGGGGCACTAGCAGGTCAGGGCTTCAGCTCGCCGTGCAGCTTCGGCGGCGCGGCGTGGCGCCAGGACATCACGAGCGCGGAGCGCAGCGTCGTTGCATCGCAGGCCTTGAGCCGGATCGATGTCGCGCCCTTCTCGCCCCACTTGTTCGGCACCGGGAAGAAGATACCGGGTTCGGCTTCGCACAGCATGCGTTGCTCATCGACCGTCAGGAAGACGTTCGAAAACTCATGGTGCGGCGGCAGCGTGCAGAAAATCTTGCCCTTGGGCGCATCGACCCGAAAGCTCGCCCAGTCGAAGTGCGGCTTCTCCACCGCGCGCGGCAGCGAGAGAGCGGCGGCGCGGAGCTTGGCAGGTGTGATCACCGGAAGATCTTCGGCTTGTTCGCCTGGAAGCGCACGCCGGCCTCCCGGTAGCGCGGCCCCTTTCCGTCGGGCGCGAGCGCGTAGGTTTTCTCGCGCAGGAATTCCATCAGGCCGCGTCGCTTGCCGGCGGCCTCTAGAGCGTCCGGTGTCAGCGTCTCGCCAATCTCTACACGGAGCGTCTTGCCCATGCGGCGGCGCACTTCGCGGAAGACGAGTGCAAGGCGAAGCTCCAATGACAGGTGCGACGCAATCTGGAACAGGCGCGAATTCTGGCCGTCAAAGAAGATAGGCGTCACATGCGCGCCGCTCTGGGTGATCAGCTTGGCGGTGAACGGCTTCCACTCGTCATCGACCGCGAGCGGATCAAATGGCCGGGGTGTCGTGGCAACCCCGCCACTGGGAAATACGACAATGCAGCCGCCGCCCTTCACATGCGTGAGGGCCGCCTTACGCATCGCGACGTTCGCCTCGATCGCTTCGCGCGTGCCGCCGAAATCGACGGGAAGCAGATAGGGCCGCGCCTCCGGCACACCGTCCAGAACCGAGTTCGTCAGCACCTTGAAATCGGGCCGGCGCAGACTGATCAGCCAGCTGATGACCAGTCCGTCGAGAACGCCGAAGGGATGGTTGGCGACGACCACAAGCGGGCCCTCACGTGGTATCGCCGCATGACGGCTGGCCGAGAACTGTACATCAAGATCCAGCAGCCGGATCGCCGCTTCGAAGAACGGCACGTCATGCGCGAGGTGGTCGCGGTAGTGCTCATACAGCTGGTTGATCTTCGGCTGCCCGGACAGCTTTTCCACGGCGCGGACAAGGCGGCGCTTCAGCGGGTCGTCGAAGTAGGACGCGTAGGAAAGTTCGCGCTCGGTCTCCACCAGGGTCATAGCCGCCACATCCGCGCAAGGTTGTTCTTCTGCATGTCCGACGAGCCGCCCACGATCGGCATACCCAGAAGATCGCGCAGGTTGCGCTCGATATCAAAGGCGTCCGACAGGCCGTAGGCGCCGATCACCTGCTGGCTGGCAAGCGCGATCTCGACGCCCGTGTCGGCGATGTAGAGCTTGGCCATTGCGGTTTCCGCCGAGCAGGGCTGCCCGGTGCTCGCAAGCCAGGCGGCGTGGTAGAGCATGTGGCGGCACGCGGCGAGTTTCGTCCGTGCCGTGACGAGTTTGTGGGCGATCGCCTGATGCTTGCCGATCGGCTTGCCGAATTGAACGCGCTCGCCAGCATAGCGCCAGGCCTCGTCGAGGGCGGCGCGGGCAAGGCCGTAGGCCACCGCCGTGATCTCGATCTTCTCGACGTCCAGCGCGCGCCCGGCCAGCGCCTCCCAGCCCTTGTTCCACTTCTCCGGTCCGCCAACGATGGCGCTTTCCGGCAGACGAACGTCATCGAGATAGACATCCATGGAATGGGTGTAGCGCAGGTTCGCATGCTCTATGGGTTGCATCGTCACGCCCTTCGCATTGGTCGGCACAAGGACGAATGTCAGATTGCCGTGCCGGTCCCCGGGCTCGCCCGAGCGGCAGAGGCAGTAGATATAATCGGACCAGTCGGCGCCCGTGCACCAGCGCTTGGCGCCCTTGATGATCAGCTCACCGCCCTTGCGATCCACCCGCGTCTCGACGCTCGGCAGGTCCCCGCCGACATTCGGCTCCGACAGGCCGTAGCAAAGGAACATCTCACCTCGCGCGAGCTTCGGAAGAAGCTCTTCCTTCTGCTCCTTTGATCCGTTCTCGGAGATATTCAGGCCGCCGTAGAAGGCGGCGTGGATGTAGGGGCCGGCCATGCTGGAGCCGCCCTGGCAGAGCTCGTCGATGACGGCCGCTGCAGCGTAGATATCCTCGCCCTGCCCGCCATAGGCCTCGGGAATGGTGAGGCCGATGAGGCCCATCTCGGCAATCTCGCGAAAGAGGCTGCGGTCCCAGGTCGCCGCCCTGTCCCATTCGCGGCGCTTCTCGCGCGGCATCTTGTCGGCCACCCAACGCGACAGCTGGCGGCGGATCTCGGTCACATGGCCCGGCTCGGAAGCATAAAACGTACTCATCTGGCTGTTTTGGCCTACCGTCCGATTTCGTCAAGCTTGAACGGTGTTGTCTGGTAGGTCTGGTTGATCCAGTTGCCAAACAGGAGGTGGGCATGGCTGCGCCAGCGGTTCAGGGGCTGGGTCGACGGGTCATCGCCGGGAAAATAGTTGTGCGGCACGTGGATCGGCTTGCCGGCCGCCCGGTCGCGCTCGAACTCCTCCTTGAGGGAGAGCGAATCGTATTCGATATGGTTGAACATGAAGAGGCTGCGCGAAGCGGCATGCTCGATCAGGCAGGGCCCGACGGTTCCGGAATCGATCAGCAGGCGGAGCTCCGGCTGTGTGATGACATCTTCCCGGCGCACTTCCGTCCAGCGCGAGACGGGCACCTGGAAGTCATCCGAAAAGCCTGACAGGTAAGCCGAGGCGGGATCGAGATTCCGGTGCCGGAACACGCCGAACGCCTTCGAGCCAAGCGGATACTTCGGAATGGAATGGAAATGCCAGGCCGCCGCCATGGCACCCCAGCAGATGTAGAAGGGCGAATGCACATTCGTCCGTGTCCAGTCGAATATCTGTGTCAGCTCCTGCCAGTAGGTCACGTCTTCGAACGGCATCTGCTCAACCGGCGCGCCGGTGACGATGAACCCGTCGAACTTGCGATCCTTGATCTCGTCCCAGGTCTGGTAAAAGCTGATGAGGTGGTCCTGCGGCGTATTCTTCGGCTGATGGCCGCCGACGCGCACGAGTGTGAGCTCCACCTGCAGCGGCGTTGCCCCGATCAGGCGCGCCAGCTGGGTTTCCGTGCGGATCTTGTTCGGCATCAGGTTGAGCAGGCCGATCTGCAGAGGGCGGATATCCTGGCGCACGGCGTCCGTCTCGCGCAGGACCGCAACTCCCTCGCGCTTCAGCGTGTCCGCAGCGGGCAGCGTATCGGGAATCCGGATGGGCATGGTAAACGTCCTAGACGGCCCGCTTCAGGCTTCAAACACATCGCGCGGGGGGAGACAGGCAGGCCGCCTCGCGGCAGCGCGTGCATCTCGGCCCTTTAGCGACTTGTTTAACGTGGCTGCAAGCCGGCCGGCCAAATCACCACGGGCGTGCATCTAGCGCGGGATCGAACCGGCGACAAGCGCCTCGTCCCGACTTCGCCTGACCGCCTGGTCGGACCGCCACCACCCCCTGAGCGTGAAAGCGCGCGCTTCGCCATGACCTGCCAGAACCAGAAGCCCTGCAAGGATGCCGAGATTCTTGATGAAATTCTGCAGCTCGCGTTCGCTGGAAACGCCTGCATGTTCGTTCCAGAAATCATGCAAGAGTCCGTTGACCAGAAGAATGTAGACGACAAAGCCGAGCGCCACGAGGCGCACGTAACGACCGAAAATCAGCAGCAACCCTCCGGCGACGTTCGTGACGGCGGCAATCCACATCAGCGGCTCTGCCATTGAGACCTTATGCGCCTCCATCAGGGCGACATGCATGTCCGGCGCTGCAAACTTCATCAGACCCGGGACCAAAAAATACAGGCCGAGCAGGAACCGCCCCGTTAGGATCATTGCATTGGACATCGCTTATTCCCCCGTCAGTTTCGGCGCGCGTTTTTCCTTGAAGGCGGTGACGGCTTCGCGCCGGTCGCCCAGATAGTTCGACACGCTCTCCCAGCCGATGCTGGCATCCATCAGCTGCGCCGCGAGTGCGCGCAGCGGGATGTTCGCGGTCGTCTTCGTCCAGCGCACGGCCCATTTCGGATTGGCGAGGATCTTGCCCGCGATCTCGTCCACTTTCGCGTCAAGCTCCGCGCCGGGGACGGCGTAGTTGATGAGGCCGAGACGCTGGGCTTCCTTCGCGTCCAGCAGGTCGCCGGTCATCAGCAGTTCTTTCGCCTTCGCGAAACCGATCAGCTGCGGCCCGATCAGCGCGCCGCCATCGCCTGCGACGAGGCCGACCTTCACGTGCGGATCACC
>JAIXVM010000306.1 GCA_027482995.1 Hyphomonadaceae bacterium
ACTGCCATCGACTGCAGCAATCGCGCCTTCGCCGTGCGCAAGGCCAAAGCGGCAAGCGCCGGTCCAGGTCGCGCCGCGCCAATAGGCGGCGAGCCGGTTGTAACGCTCCTCATGCGGAGCAAACACGACCATCGAACACGCGCCATCCGCCGTGGGCACAAGCAGCTCGCCGGGGCGAAGCGGAAGCGCGCCGCTGGGTACGGGTGGAGCGTCGGTGCGGGCTTCGGCCGGAGCGGGCGTCGCGCCGGCTGCGAGACCCGTCATCAGCACTGCAAATGCGGCCACGACTCTTGATACCCGGCGGGAACGGAAGGATTGCATGTTGAACGGCCTCATTCCCCAGCCTTGACGCTAGGAATGATCGGCTCGGCTGCGATTGTCCAGTGGCCTCGGCAGGCGCCGGCCCAGGCCGGCAGACTACTCGGCAGCGACGAGATTGAACTCGGCCTGCCAGTCGGCCATCAGGGCGCGGTTGTCATGGTCCCAGGGGTGGAAGCCGGGCTTGAACCACTGGATCCAGATCTTCCAGCCGCGGCCGAAGAAGGCAGGGTCCTTCCAGAGGAAGCGCTTGACGGCTTTCTCTGCGGCTTCCGGCGTATAGCCGTCCGCCACCAGCATCGACGAGGCGAACTTCGTGATGTTGCGCGGGAAGAAATACGAGATCAGCAGCATCGCGACGCAGCGGCGGACATAGCGGCGCCAGGCCGGCCAGTCCTTGGTGGCGATGAGGAAGACGTCATAGGCCACCGCCTTGTGCTCGGTCTCTTCCATCGCATGCCAGCGCCACATGTCGCGCAGTTGCGGATCGGTCTTCTTGAACAGGTCATCGTGCTGGGCGAACATGTCGGCCAGCATCGCGGTGAAATGTTCGAGACAGATCGTCGACATCAGCATGCCGACCGGGCCGCGCGAGCGGGCGAACGCGACCCGCTCCCGGATTTCCGCCTCAATGGCATCGACGGGATACTTGTCGCGGTCGATCATCTTGTTGAGCATCACGTGCTCGCGCGAGTGGATCGCTTCCTGGGTGATGAAATCCTTCGCGTCCTGCGCGAGCTTTCCCGAGAGCTTGTCCTTGTAGCCGCGCACAGCGTCCATGAAGAGGCGTTCGCCATCCGGGAAAGTCAGCGACAGGCTGTTCAGCACGGCGGTGGCCACCGGGTCGCCATCGAGCCAGTAGCCCTTGTCCGCGGTGGCGACGTCAAAGCGCAAGTCGCGCGGGAGAATGGTGACATCTTCGGGGGAACGTTTGGCGGTCATCGGTCGAATCCTGCTGACAAGGGGGAGATTGGGGCCATAGTCTCAACGGAATTTCAGTCTTTGTAGCATCTACTGACAAAAATGTCGATAACAAAAACCACTCCCCCGAAGAAAACGCCGGCGCGCGTTCGCCGGTCGCCCGAGGCGTCGCGGGACAATATCCTGATCGCGGCCGAGCGGCTGCTGGTGCGGACCGGGCCACAATCCCTCCGGCTGGCGGATGTGGCCAAGGAGGCAGGCGTCGCGAATGCGACGGTGCTGCACCATTTCGGCACGATCGACGGGGTTCAGGCCGCCCTGATGGAGAAGATGATCGCCGAGCTCGTGACCGGCCTTCTGGCGATGGACGTGCCGGCCGAGGCCGGGGCGGCGCGGGGTGCGGGGCTGCAGAACCTATTCGATGCGTTCGAAGCCAAAGGCGCCGCCCGCCTCGCCGCCTGGCTGGAGATGACCGGCGAATCGCGGCGCCTGCATTCGGTGCGCGAAGCGGTTCAGACCGTGATCCGCCAAAAGATCAAACCCCCGGCGGGCGGCGAGAGCCGGCTTGAGGACGCCATCCTCGTCAGTGTTATCCTCGCCATCGGCGTCGGCCTGTTCGGCCCGACCCTGGGCGAACTCCTCGGCAAGCCCGCCGGCCGCGCCCGCGCCGTTGCGCTGAAGCTGCTGGAGGACGGCCTCGATCCATTCGGAACCCACTGACGGCTGCGAACAGCAGATTGATCCGTTGACGGAAAATCCAGGGTCTGTGGAAAACCCTTTGACTTATCGGTGGTTATACGTCATGTGGCCGCTGTCTGGGCCACTTCGGTGGCCTTGCAGGGACAGCGTGAGCTGGCGCAGCGGAACTTCCGCTCTGCCCAAGGCCCTCCTTACAGACAACAATTTAGCCCCAGGCGCCCTTCTTCACGCGGGTCGTTAGAACCCCCGCTCCCCAGCGCGATGTGTCGCGCCGGGCGCACCTTATTTTTGAAAGACAACATGACAACCTTCCAATCCTTCGGCCTCGCGCCGCGCGTTGAATCTGCGCTGACCGCTGCCGGTTACACCACCCCTACCCCGATCCAGGCCGGCGCCATTCCGCTGATCATGTCCGGCCGCGACGTCATGGGCCTTGCCCAGACCGGCACCGGCAAGACGCTGGCCTTCGCCGCACCGATCCTCGACAAGCTGTTCCGCAACCAGGGCCCGGCGCCGCACAAGGGCGCGCGCGTCCTCGTGCTCGCCCCGACCCGCGAACTGGCCGGCCAGATTGCCGCCTCGTTCGAAACCTATGGCGCGGGCCTCGGCCTGCGCATCGCGATGGTGTGCGGCGGCGCCAAGATCGGCCCGCAAATCCGCAAGCTTGAGCGCGGCGTGCACGTGCTGATCGCCACGCCGGGCCGGCTGATCGACTTGATCGAGCAGCGCGCTGTTGGCCTCAAGGACGTTGAAGTCCTCGTGCTCGACGAAGCGGACCAGATGCTGGACCTCGGCTTCATCCATGCCCTGCGCGCGATTGCCAAGCACGTGCCGCAGAAGCGCCAGACACTGTTCTTCTCGGCGACGATGCCGAAGCTGGTGGCCGGCCTTGCCGCGCAGTTCCTGAAGGACCCGGCGCAGGTCGCTGTCGCTCCGCCTTCGGCGACCGCCGACAAGGTGGAACAGCGTATCTGTTTCGTCGAGCAAGGCGAGAAGCAGGCGCTTCTCGTTGAAACGATCCGCCAGCCGGAGGTGAAAACTGTCCTCGTCTTTACCCGGACGAAACACGGCGCCGACGCCGTCGTGCGCCGCCTCGCAGCTTCAGACATCGACTCGGTCGCCATCCACGGCAACAAGAGCCAGTCGCAGCGTGAACGCGCCCTCGACGCGTTCAAGGGCGGCAAGGTGCCGGTCCTCGTCGCAACGGACATCGCCGCGCGCGGCATTCACATTGACGGGCTGACGCACGTCATCAACTTCGATCTGCCGGAAGTACCCGAGCAGTACGTCCACCGCATCGGCCGCACCGCGCGTGCCGGGGCAACGGGCGTGGCGATCTCGTTCGTGTCGCGCGATGAGCGCGACTACCTGCGCGCCATCGAGAAACTGGTTGGCAACAAGCTCGCACCGCGTCCTGCGGGCGAGTCCGAAGCTGATGATCGCGGCTCGCGCAAACCCCAGCAGCAGAGCCGGCGCCCGCAAGGCCAGCAACGCAGCCAGGGCGGCGGCGAACGCCGCGCCTATGATCCTGCCGCGCGTCGTCCGCAGGCGGACGGTGAACGCCGCCCGCAGCGGGACGGCGAACGGAGGCCGCAACGCGAAGGCGAGCGCGCCATGAGCGGCAACGGCGAACGCGCTTCGCAGGGCAATGGTCAACGCTCGTCCGGCAATGGCAGCAGCTTCCAGCGCGCCTCTGGCGGCGGCAAGCCGGGTGGCAATGGCGGCGGCTCGCGCCGAGGTCCAGGCCAGGGCGGCGGCGGTGGCCGCTCGCGCCGTCCGGAACGCGCCGGCGTTTGATCGCCTCGTGACCTGAACCTTACCGCCCCGGCCTCACCGCCGGGGCGGTTTGCGTTTGGGGGCGCCTGCGCTAGTTCAGATTGCTGCAGCTGGCTGCAACACCGAGGAACCTGACCATGCCGATTGGGCCGGAGACGCCGCGCTGGATCAAGGCCGAGCGGGAGGGGTTGCACCTGCCCACGATCGGCTGGTGGATCGACCCGTCGCGGGCGGTCGCGAATGCGCTGGTGACACACGGGCACGCCGACCATGCGCGCGGCGGACATGGCGAAGTGTGGGCGACCGCGGCGACGCGGGACATCATCGACCTGCGCTACGGAACGCCTGCGGGCGGGGGCGACGTGGCCTATGGCGAGTGCATCGAGATCGGGGATTCGATCACGGCCACCTTCCTGCCGGCGGGTCATGTACTGGGCTCGGCGCAGATCCTGCTCGAGCGGCAGGGCGAGCGGATCATCGTGACGGGCGATTACAAGCGACGGGCGGACCCCACCTGCCCGCCTTTCGTGCCGACGCCGTGCGATATCCTGATCACCGAGGCGACCTTCGCGCTGCCGATCTTCACGCATCCGCCGATCGAGCGCGAGATCGCGCGGCTGCTGGCGGCGCGGGAGGCCAATCCGGAGCGGGCCATTCTGGTCGGCGCGTATGCGCTGGGAAAGGCGCAGCGGGTGATCGCCGAACTGCGCCGGGCGGGCTATGCCGAGACGATCTGGCTGCACGGCGCGATGACGGCGATGTGCTTGCTGTATGAGCGACACGGCGTGGCGCTGGGGCCTCTTGCCCCGGTTTCGGAGACGGCGCGCGGTGAGCTGAAGGGAGAGATCGTCATCTGTCCGCCCTCCGCGCTGAATTCGGTCTGGGCGCGGAAACTGCCCGACCCGATCAATGCGGTCGCCTCTGGCTGGATGCGGGTTCGCCAGCGGGCGGTGCAGAGCAATGTCGAACTGCCGCTGATCATCTCGGACCATTGCGATTGGAACGAGTTGACGGCGACGATCCTTGAAGTGGCGCCGCAGGAGACGTGGATCACGCACGGGCGCGAGGACGCGCTGCTGCACTGGTGCGCGATGCGCCAGATCCGCGCGCGGGCACTGGATCTCGTGGGCCGGGAAGACGAGGACGAAGCCGCCTGATGGACCGCTTCGCCCGTCTGCTCACGGACCTTATCTACACGCGGTCGCGCAATGGAAAGTTGGCGCTGCTGGCGGATTATTTGCGGACAGTACCTGACCCGGACCGGGGATGGGCGCTGGCGGCCCTGACCGGCGAGATCGATTTTCCGGCAATCAAGGCCGGGATCGTCCGCACGCTGATCCAGGAGCGGGTGGACCCGGTGCTGTTTGCGCTGTCGCGGGATTTCGTCGGCGACACGGCCGAGACGGTGAGCCTGATGTGGCCGGCGCCGCAGGGACCGGTACGCGCCGCACCCGGCGTCAGCGAAGCGGTGGCCTTGCTCGCGTCTGCGTCGCGAGGGACGGGGAAGTCCGTGCTCGCAGGATTGCTTGACCGGCTGGATGAGGACGGACGGTTTGCGCTCTTGAAGCTTGCGACCGGGGCGCTGCGGATCGGCGTGTCGGCGCGGCTCGCGAAGACGGCGTTTGCGCTAGGTTTTGACGTGGCCGTCGAAGAGGTCGAGGAGTTGTGGCACGCGATGCGACCGCCCTATGCGGAGCTGTTTGCCTGGGCGACCGGTGCGGCGCCGAAGCCGGACATCTCGATGGTGCCGGTCTTCCGGCCGTTCATGCTCGCGAACCCGCTGGAAGACGAGGAGATCGATCTCAGGGACTATGCCGCCGAATGGAAATGGGACGGAATCCGCATACAGATTGTTTCGGTTGGCGGCGCGACCCGACTGTTCAGCCGCGGCGGGGAGGACATCACGGCGAGTTTTCCGGATGTGGCCGAAGCCTTCGACCATGAGGGCGTGCTTGACGGGGAACTCCTGGTGCGCGGCACGCATCAGGGCGGCGAAGCGGCGAGCTTCAATGCGCTGCAGCAGAGGCTCGGGCGCAAGACCGTGTCGGGCAGCCTGAAGGCTGACTATCCCGCGTTCGTCCGGCTTTACGATATCCTGCTGGATGGCGCAGAGGACCTGCGGCGCCTGCCCTGGAGCGAGCGGCGCGTGCGTCTGGAACGTGTGGCGGGCCTGCTCGATCCGTCGGCGTTCGACATTTCGGCACTCATCGAGGCGGAGACATTCGAGGCGCTGGCAGAGATGCGCGTGCAGGCGCGCGAGACCGATATCGAAGGCGTGATGCTGAAGCGCCGCGACAGCCTCTATGAACCGGGCCGGAAGGCGGGCCTCTGGTTCAAGTGGAAACGCGAACCGCTGACGGCCGACTGCGTGCTGATGTATGCGCAGCAAGGCTCCGGCAAGCGATCTGGTCTGTACTCGGACTATACGTTCGGATGCTGGACGGCGCCGGAAGCCGAGGGCGGCGTGCTTCTGCCGGTGGGCAAAGCCTATTCCGGGTTCAGTGACGAGGAGCTGAAATGGCTGGACAGCTTCGTCCGTAAGCAGACGACCGGCCGGTTTGGCCCAGTGCGCGAAGTGGAGAAGAGCCTGGTGCTGGAAGTCGCGTTCGATGCGGTCAACCCCAGCACGCGGCACAAGTCCGGCATCGCGATGCGCTTTCCACGGATCAGCCGCATCCGGCGCGACAAGCCGGCGAGCGAAGCCGACCTGATCGACACGCTACGCCGGATGATCGCTGCCGGGGCGAAGGCGGACGACACTTCAAAGGTGTAACCCGATTATCATGCTGCTCAGATCAGAACTCCTTCGCGATGAAGACCTTGGCCATTGTGTCATCCGAGCCATCGGTCACGCCGAACCGGACCGCTGTCTGCAACGAAATTCCGTTGCCCCATTCAACCTTGACCACGGGTCCTATCTGGTGGGCTTGATCGGAGAAATCTGGCAGGTCTCGGGTGTTGCCGTACTCGCTGAAAAGCTCACCTCCAAGACGCCAATCGTCCGTACCCAGCATGGCGACGGGGATGCGGCGCATCAACTGCAGGCGGCTTTCTAGCTCGACCCCGCCCTCGCTCCCATCGCCCGTCTCCGCGGCCGCAATCGCATTCGCCCGCCATTCCCAGACATCCGCAAACTTGTCAGTCAGTGTGAGCCGCAAGGCGGCGCCATCGGGCCGGTCGCCATCCGAAACGGTGTAGGAGACGCGCAGACCGCCATTGAAGCCTTCACCCGTTTTACTCTCGGACGCCCACTGCACCCAGTTCTCGGCGGTGATGCTCGAATAATCCCAATCGCCACCATCGGGTTTGCGGAAACCTGCAATCAACCTGAGCTTGTACCATCCCGCCAAAGACTGCTCATAGTGCACGCGACTCTGCGCCACGCTGTCCTCATCAATGCCAATCCGTGCCTCGACAGACCGCTCGCCCGCCGAGATGTTGGCTGAGCCAACATTGCCCGTGAGAGATTGCGCGTGAGCCAGACCGGAATGCCACGCAGCGAGAGGAACCCCACACAAGGCAAGTCCAAAGCGGAATAAAGTACGAGTGACCATGCCATCCTTGTCCTGATCATTTAGGGAGACGGGGAGCTAACACCGCGGGGCTGTCATACAAGCGCCCAGGAGCGCTGTAATCTTCTGTTCATTCAGGTCTCATGCGTCTGTCATCGGATCGTCAGGTGCTGATCAGGTGACACCTCCAAGTGGGCAAGCGAACCGGACACCTCGTTCGGTAAGGACCAACAGAGGAACATTACAATGACGACCAGATTCAAGCTCGCGGGCGCGGCCCTTCTCGTGTCGGGCACTGTCCTGCTCGGCGCGTGCACGACGGCGCAGACGGCGCCTGTCTCGACCGCCACCGCTGAGGCAGCGGCCGAGACGACCCAGGATATCACGAAAGAGGAAGTGCTGGCAGCTCAACAGGCCTGGGGCAAGGCGCTGGTCAAGATTGCGACAGACTATGAAGCCGGCGGCATCGACGCAGCCAAAGCTACCGCAGCAGCGGTTCTCGACTCGGCCTATGGTTACAATCTCGGCCCTGTGCTGTTCAAGCCGACCCTGACCACGGCGCCGCAGACGTTCCGCACCACGAAGGACGGCGCGCTCGCCTATTTCGTTGGCCATGACGACGACTACCCGGCGGACAAGGGCTTCGCCCTGAACGACTGGCGCGCCTTCGAAACCGAGAACGCCGCCATCTTCCTCGATGACGATGTGGCGATGTCCAT
>JAIXVM010000241.1 GCA_027482995.1 Hyphomonadaceae bacterium
AATCCGGCGGCTACCTGGTGATCAACCAGACCGAAGCCCTCGTCGCCATCGACGTGAACTCCGGCAAATCGACCCGCGAACGCAACATCGAGCAGACCGCCGTGCGCACCAACCTGGAGGCCGCCGAAGAGGCCTGCCGCCAGATGCGCCTGCGCGACCTCGCCGGCCTCATCGTGATCGACTTCATCGACATGGAGGAGAACAAGAACAACCGCGCCGTCGAGAAACGCCTGAAGGAATGCCTGAAGGTTGACCGCGCCCGCGTCCAGCATGGCCGCATCTCGCAGTTCGGCCTGATGGAAATCTCCCGCCAGCGTCGCCGCCAGGGCGTCCTGCAGGCGACCTCCGATCCGTGCGAAGCGTGCAATGGCACGGGCCGCCGCCGCTCGATCCCGTCCGCCGCGCTGCAACTGATCCGCGCCATCGAGGCCCGCGCCGCCATCGGCGCCCTCAAGGGAATCTCGGTAAAGGCGCCGACCGATGTTGCGCTCTACATCCTCAACAACAAGCGCGAAGCCTTGATCGAGATCGAGCGCGTGGCCGGCTTTGCCATCTCGATCCATTCGTCCGAGGACATGCTGCCGGGCGACTTCCAACTCGACGCCGAGCGCGATCCGAATGCCAAGCCGAAGAAGCGCCCGACCCCGCGCTCGCTGATGAAGCCGACCCCGGCCTCGACCCGCGACGAGGATGACGAAGACGCCGAGGAAATCGAAGACATCGCCGATACCGATGAAGACGAAGGCGACGAGGACGACGACGCGCCGCGCGCCGAAAAGCCGGAAGGCTCGGAAGGCGGCAATGGCGGACGCAAGCGCCGCCGCCGCCGCCGCGGTGGCCGCAATCGCGGCGAAGCCCGCGAGACCGGTCTCGAAGTGGTCGATGCCGGCGCTCCGGTATCGTCGGACGCTGCCGCCATCTCCGATGATGACGACGGTGATGACGAAGACGATGACGGCGAGGAGTCGGGCGTTGCCCCGCGCGCCGAAGGCGAGGAAGGCCCCCGCAAGCGCCGCCGCCGCGGACGCCGGGGTGGCCGCCGCCGCCGCCGTTCGGGTGAGCCGCGTCCTGAGGGCGCTCTCGAAGCGATCGCCGATGGCGGCGCTTACCTCGACGGCCTCTCGGCCAGCCCGGAAGCCATGCTGTCGGATGAAGAAGCCGCCGGCGACGGCGCCTTCGAAGCGCCGGTTACACCTGACGAAGCCGAACTGGCTCCAAGCGCAGAACCGGAAGCCGACGCCGAACCGGACGCCGAAGAGGCTCCCGCCCGCAAGGCCCGCGCGCCCCGCCGCAGCCGCGCGAAGGCTGTGGCCGCTGAAGTCGAAGCGCCTGCTGCAGCCGAGCCGGAAACCGTAACAGCGGCGCCCGAACCCGAGCGTGCGCCGGAACCCGTACGTGAGCCAGATCCCGAACCGGCGATGGCCGAAGCCGTCGCGCCGCCGCCTGCGCCCGCGCCGGTCGCCGAAGTGATCGCGCCGCCACCGCCGCCGCCTCAACCTGAAGGCCCCAAGAAAACCGGCTGGTGGAACCGCGGCAAGAAATAAGCGGAGTCATCCGTACACAAACAAAAGGCCGGAGCCGCAAGGCTCCGGCCTTTTCATTTCAGAGGCGATCTGTCAGCCCGCCTCCTCCGATCGGGCGGACACATGCCACCATTTCGGCCGCCCGCCGCGATAGGAATGGTAGAGCGGCATGAGTTCCTTCGCATTCGGCTTGTCGAAACTGCCCAGCACGAGCGCAATCACCGGCGCGTCATCAATCGCACCGAGCGTGCTGCCGCACGCCGGGCAGAACGACCGGCTCGAAAAGTCGGACGACCGGAACGTCGACGGCGCCCCGCCCGGCCCGGTCCACGAAACTTCCTCACGCGCAAACTCCACCCAGGACGTTGTCAGCGCGCCGGAATGGCGCTGGCACATCTTGCAGGAACACGTGTGCGGCTTCTTCGGAACCCCCACCGCTTCAAACCGGATCCGCCCGCAGAGGCACCCACCCGTGTATGTCTTCGGCTTCACGCGAATTGCTCCATCCCGTCAGCTGCACTTGAAATGAAAACCTGATCATTCCCCCGTGCGCGGGCAAGTCCCCGCCCAAGAAAAAAGGCCGAAGCATCGCTGCCCCGGCCTTCTTCATTGATCCTTGAGCGGACTTACGCCGCCACTTTCGCCTTCGTGCCGGCCGGCGGGAAGCGGTCGTAGAAGCCTTCGCCCTTCGCGGCCATGTCGCGCAGCAGGGCGTTCGGGCGGAACCGGTCGCCATACTTGTCGGCGAGCCGGTCAGCTTCGGCGACGAACTCCTTGATGCCCCAGATCAGGTCGATGTAGGAGCAGCACCCGCCGGTGAACGGCGCGAAGCCCCAGGCGAGGATCGAGCCGATATCGGCGTCGCGCGCGTCAGTGATCACGCCTTCCTCGAAGCAGCGCGCCACTTCAATCGCCTGGCGCACCAGGAACCGGCTCGTCAGCTCCTTCTTCAGCGCGGGCGGACATTCGTCCACCTTCACCGTCAGCTGCTTGTTGATATCCGGCCAGAGGCGGGAAGGTTTGCCCTTCTCGTCATAGTCATAGAAGCCCTTGCCCGCCTTGCGGCCAACGCGGCCCTGATCCTCGACCAGCCAGGCGAGGAACTGCGTCCGGTCATCCGACTGCAGATCAATGCCAGTGGCTTCGGCCATGGCGCGCGTCACCTTCAGCGCGGTATCGAGACCGACGGAGTCGGAGACTTCCAGCTCGCCCATCGGCATGCCGGCCTGACGGCCGACGTTCTCGATGATCGCCGGCTTGATCCCTTCGGCCAGCATGTCCATGCCTTCGCGCGTGTACGTGCCGAAGCAGCGCGAGGTGTAGAAGCCGCGGCTATCGTTGACCACGATCGGCGTCTTGCGGATCGCCAGCACGTAGTCGATCGATTTCGCCAGCGTTGCCTCGCTCGTCTCCTTGCCCTTGATGATCTCGACGAGCCCCATCCGCTCGACCGGCGAGAAGAAGTGGATGCCGATGAAGTTCGCCGGCCGCTTCGAAGCCTTCGCGAGGCCGGTGATCGGCAGCGTCGACGTGTTGGAGCCGAACACGGCGTCCTCGCCCAGCACGGCTTCGGCCTGCTTGGTGATCTTCGCCTTCAGCTCTTCATTTTCGAACACGGCCTCGACGACGAGGTCGGCGCCCTTGAAGTCGTCATAATTGTCCGTCGCCGTGATCAGCGCGAGCAGGGCGTCGCCCTTCTCCTTGGACAGCTTGCCGCGCGAGACGTCCTTCTCGACGAGGCGTACGGAGTATTGCTTGCCCTTCTCGGCCGCTTCCTTCGTCACATCGACGAGCACGGTCGGAATGCCGGCCTTCGCCTGCACATAGGCAATGCCTGCGCCCATCAGGCCAGCGCCGATGACGGCGATCTTCTTGAATTCCGTCTTCGGATAACCTTCGGGACGGTTCGCGCCCTTGCCCAACTCCTGCATCGACAGGAACAGCGAGCGGATCATCGCTTTGGCTTCCGGGCGCTGCTGCGTGTTGATGAAATAACGCGTCTCGATCCTGAGGCCCGCATCGATCGGCACCTGGATGCCTTCATAGATGCAGGACAGGATGTTCTTCTGCGCCGGATAGTTCCCGTAGGTCTTCGAGGCGAGCATCATGTTCGCCATCGTCGCCACCTGGCCAACGCCCGGCGACTTGTGCGGCACGCCGCCCGGCACCTTGTAACCCTTCTCGTCCCACGGCGCCTTCGCCTTCGGGTTCGCCTTCACCCAGGCTTTCGCTCGGGCCACCGTCTCCGAGGACGGCGCCAGTTCGTTCACAACGCCCATCGCTTTCGCCTGTTCGGCGGTGAAGCTCTCGCCTTGCAGGATCAACGGCAGGGCGGCCTGAACGCCAACGAGGCGCGGCAGGCGCTGCGTGCCGCCGGCGCCGGGCAGGAGGCCGATCTTGGCTTCCGGCAGGCCGAACTGCAGCTTCGGATTGTCATTCGCCGCGACGCGGTAATGTCCCGCCAGCGCCACTTCGAGGCCGCCGCCGAGCGCGAGCCCGTTCAACGCCACCGCGACCGGCTTGCCGCACGTCTCTAGCTTGCGCAGCGTGCCGTTGAGCGAGAAGCCGGCCTCAAACTGTTCCTTCTTCAGTTCGTCCACGGACTTCTTCGTCTCGCTGCCCGCGCCTGCCCGGCTGCCCATCTCGCCGAGGTCGGCGCCCGCGCAGAAGCCGCTCGCCTTGCCGGATGAGATCACGAGGCCCTTGATGGCGTCGTTCGTCGCCACTTCCTTGGTGATCGCGATGATGTCCGCCACCGCCTTGCCCGTCAGCGTGTTCATGCTGCGGCCCGGCACGTCGAAAATCGCGTGGGCGATGCCGTCGGCGTCAATGTCAAACTTGAAAGTCTCGAGGTTCATTTTCTTACTCCATCTGTATCAGGACAAAGGCGTGGGGCTGGCGGCAGCGGCGCGCCGCTCCGCATCCGCCAGCGGCTGGAGAACATTGATCTTCAGCCAGATTTTCTGTGAGAAGCCACCCGCGAGGGCTTCGATGTCGTTGGCCGCATCGATCACGACAGCGTCGCTCATCTTCTGCATGTAGAGGGCGGCCAGCTTGCCGATGATGGCCAGCATCTCGGCGCAATAGTCGAGATAAGCCATCAGATTGGATTCCGAGAGATCCCGGTTCGGCGAATGCGCGGTCGGCTCCCGGTAGTACGTGGTCGGATCCTTGCGCAGCTGGTGCATGTCGATCACGTGCGCCAGCGCACGCAGCTCATGCAGCCGCGCCAGCACACGCGCCTGGCGCTGGCGGGTTTCAAGGTTCAGCACAAACCAGATGGCCGCCCCGGTGACGATCATGATGTTCAACACCGAATCGAGACCCTGCACGCTCCCGAACTCGCGGGCATCCATCCCGAACAGCTGCAGCAACTGCCACACGCCCCAGCCGGCGCCTGCCAGCCCGGCCAGCACGATCAGTACCGAGACGATCTGCATAGGCCAGTTCCGGTGTGCGGCCTTCGCCGCGTAGGCCGTATGCTTTTCGCTCAGGTCGGCCAGCGCGCGGCTGACCTGAGCGATGCCATTGGTCGGAAAGCGCTCAGCCACACGCAGCGCAAGTTCATGCGCCGTGCTTTTGATCTTCTCTGGCTCGAGCGCGCTGTAGGGCATGGCTGTGCCTGCCGGACCCCGCCGCTAGACGCGCTCGATGATCGTCGCGGTGCCCATGCC
>JAIXVM010000259.1 GCA_027482995.1 Hyphomonadaceae bacterium
CTTGAAGCGGCCGCGCAGGGACGGGGCGTCACGCTCGGCGTGTTGCCGCTGCTTTGGGAGTCGCCGCCCGCCCGCGGTCTCGTCTTGCCGTTCGGCAGTCCCCCGCTCTCGGCAGGCACCTATTATCTCGTGCACCGGAAGGAAGATGCGGCCCGGCCAGCGGTGGCGGCTTTTGCGCAGTGGATGACCGCGGCGATGCGCGAGGACCGGCGACGGCTTGATCGCCTCAACCGGCAGAAGCTGACCGCATCGCCTGCGGGCTGATCAGATTCGGTCGGTCTGGTGGCCGCCCCGGCTCCAGCGCAGGAAGGGCGGGCCCTGGACGGCGCCGGGCTTCTCCAGCCGCTCGCCGATCTCGCCCAGCATGAAGCGGGTGACGGACGGCAGGTCGAGCTTCAGGGCGTCGGACAGCGTGACCCATTGCAGGTCGGAGAGTTCCGCCCCGTCCACCGGCGGGCGCTCGTCGATCAGGGCCTGCTCGGCCTCGGCCATGAAGAAGCGCGCGTCGAACCGCTTCGGCCGGTACGGCGGCGTCACCGCACGGCCGATCAAGACCAGCGGCGAGAGGACGGCAGCGACCTGCATCCTGTGGAATTCTTCCCAGCCGGCCGGCGCGGCGGCGGGCATGTCGGCGGGGCGGCCGACGATGAGGCCGGTTTCCTCGAAGGTCTCGCGGATGGCCGTCAGCGCAAAGGCGCGCGGCGCCCGGCGCGACTGTACGCGCAGTTTGGCCTCGACTTCGGGGGCGAGTTCCTGCGCGGCGACGGCCTTGCCGTCCATCGGATCGACGCGGCCACCGGGGAACACATGCTTGTCCGGCATGAAGCTGTTGGTGCCGGCGCGCTTGCCCATCAGGACGCGCGGCTGGGCCTGGTCACGGCGCACGAGGATCAGGGTCGCGGCGTCGCGCGGCCGGGGGCTCGGCACCCCTTTGACGACGACGTCGCCCTCTTCTTCCTTGTCATAGGCCCGCTTCAGCATGATTGGCATCTTCGATGCCAATTGGGCGAAAGCAAGACAGGGGCGAAGGTGACGTTGGGTAACGGTTACCGCCGCTTTTTCTTCTTGGTGACGCCCGGGGGCAAGGAGCGCTTGTCGAATTTGGGCTTGCCGCGGCGGGGCGGGCCGCCGCCGCCCCCGCGGTGGCCGCGGGTGCCATCGGAGTCGCGGCTAATCTCCTTGCGGGCGGCGGTGCGCCCGGCCGGTGCGGGCAGGGGATCGGAGATCATGTTCAGCAGCAGGCCGCCTTGCAGGGGCGTGACTTCCATCAACCGCACACGGACGATCTGACCGAGCGAGAAGGTCTTTCCCGAACCGCGCGCATAGACCGCCATCGCGGCGGCGTCATGCACCCAGTATTCATCGGACAGCGACGAGATGGGGATGAAGCCATCGGCCCCGGAGCCGGCGAGCGCGGCGAACAATCCGGCGGGCGTCACGCCCGTGATGCGGGCATCAAACTCGGCGCCGACACGGTCAGCGAGGAAGATCGCGAGATAGCGGTCGGTCGCATCGCGCTCGGCCGCCATCGAGCGGCGCTCGGTCATCGAGATGTGGCTGGCGATTTCTTCCAGCCGCGCGGCGGAACGCTCGGACAGGCCATCCGGCCCGAACCCGTGCGCCGTGATCAGCGCGCGGTGGACGACGAGGTCGGCGTAGCGTCGGATCGGCGAGGTGAAGTGGGAGTAGCGCGCGAGGTTCAGGCCGAAGTGGCCGAGGTTTTCTTCCGAATAGATCGCCTGCGCCTGCGAGCGCAGCACCATCTGCTGGATCATGCCTTCATAGTCACCGCCGCGGATCTCTGCGAGCAGCTTGTTGAACTTGTGCGTCTGCGGACGTTCGCCGACGGTCCATTTCATGTCGAGCGTCTGCAGGAACTCGGCGAAGGCGGCGATCTTCGCCTCGGACGGCGTATCGTGCACGCGGTAGACGACCGGGCTCTGCATCTGCTCCAGCGTCTCGGCGGCGGCGACGTTCGCCTGGATCATGAACTCCTCGATCAGGCGGTGGGCCTCGAGGCGTTCCTTGGTCGTGATGCCGGTGATCTGGCCTTCCGGGCTGAACATGATCCGGCGTTCCGGCATGTCGAGATCAAGCGGGCTGCGCGCATCGCGGGCTTTCGAGACGGCCGCATAGGCGCCCCAGAGCGGACGCAGCACCGTGTCCAGGATTTCGCCCGCCTTGCCGCCGGGCTTGCCATCGATGGCGGCCTGCGCCTCCTCGTAAGCGAGTTTGGCGGCCGAGCGCATGTTGGCGCGCAGGAAGCGGTGGGATTTCTTGTTGCCGTCCTTCGAGAAGATCATTTCCGCCACGAGGCAGGGGCGCAGTTCGCCTTCCTTCAGCGAGCAGGCATCTGCCGAGAGTTCAAACGGCAGCATCGGGACCACGCGGTCCGGGAAATAGGTGGAGTTGCCGCGCTTCTCGGCTTCCTTGTCGAGGGCGGAGCCTTCGGTGACGTAGGCCGAGACGTCGGCAATCGCGACGAGGACTTTCCAGCTGCCGTCCGGCAATTCCTCGGCATGGACGGCGTCGTCATGGTCGCGCGCATCATGCGGGTCGATGGTGATGAGGGGTATGCCGGTAAGGTCCGTACGCGGAACTTTTGCGGGCGTCTTGGTCTTGGCTTCGGCGAGCACCTCTTCGGGGAACTCGACCGGAATGTCGTTGGCATAGATGGCGATCAGGCTGGCCGAGCGCGCATCGGTGATGTGGCCGATCACTTCCTTGATTACGCCCAGCGCTGGGCCGTATTGGCGGCGGCCTTGCGGCTTTGGTTCGGCCACCACGAGGTCGC
This sequence comes from Hyphomonadaceae bacterium, assembly GCA_027482995.1. Lineage (GTDB taxonomy): Bacteria > Pseudomonadota > Alphaproteobacteria > Caulobacterales > Hyphomonadaceae > Hyphomonas. The sequence goes on from JAIXVM010000259.1 coordinate 2,795, forward strand.
CGTCGCCGGCGCCCTTGCGATCGGATTCCTGGATGAGGAGTTCGCGGCGTTCCTTGCGGCTCGCGGGGGTCACGCGCCCGCCATGCGGGGTGCGGTTGTAGAGGCCGACGATCCGGTCACTGACGCGCTTTTCCAGCAGCGTGACGACGTAGGCGCGCCATTCGCCGTCCTCGCGGCCCGCGATCTTGCACATCGCGCGGTCGCCCTTGGCCGGCGCGCGGCTGCGCGATTTGCCGGACGGGCCGCCATAAACGAGTTCGGGTCCGAACAGGCCATGGTCGCCGACGCACTGGCCGATCAGGTCGCCCTCGCGGGTGAGGCGCGTGAACTCGACAAGGCCGGTCGGCGGCGGGCGATCGGTCTGCGCGAAGCTGCGCTTGCCGGTGCGCTCCAGCTTGCCCTCGCGCTCCAGTTCCTCGAGCACCTCGCGCAGCACGGCGCGCTCCTTGCCCTTCACCTTGAGGCCGCGCGCGATCTCGGCCTTGGACGTGGCGGCGGGGTTTTCCTTCAGGAAATCAAGGACAGTCTGACGATCTGGAAAGCTCATGCCCCGGCATATAGGGGAGTTTGCGCCGGAATGCGCGGGGAAATTGTTCAGGTTGGTTGCGCAGTCCGCCAATCATCCCCGCGCAGGCAGGGATCGGGCAAGGATGGTCTCGTGGAGACCCCCGCCTTCGCGGGGGTGAGCGGCTGGCGAGCGCGTTCAGCCTTCCGCGTCAGCCGCCGGCAGGTCGAACACGTTGAGCGGGGTCAGCGCGAAGGAGCCGGCTTCGGCGCCCCATTCGCCGGTCAGCACTTCGAAGTGAAGGTGGCGGGCGATCTTGCGGGACGAGGTGTTGCCCATCAGGCCGATGACGTCGCCAGCCTCGACGGTGGCGCCTTCCTTGATGTTACCGAAGCTCTGGAGGTGGGCGTAGCGTGTGAACACGCCGTCGCCGTGATCGATCACCAGCATGTTGCCGAAATCGTTCCTGTACACCATTTCCTTGATGACGCCGTCGCCGGCTGCGTAGATGTCGACGGCGGTGTGATTGAAGTAGTCGACGCCTTCATGCAGCCGCGTGCGGCGCATACCGAAGCCGGACGACAGGCAGCCTTCGGCCACGGGCGCGGTGGCCAGCTTCACGCTTTCGCCCGCCGAGACGACCGGTGCATAGTTGACCATCACGAGGTCTTCATCCGTCTCCGGACGGTTGAACACGTGCATGACGGGGCAGACCTTCAGCGAGACCGGGAACACGTCCGGAAAGGCAAGTTCGGCAGGCGCCTCGGGCAGGGGCTCGGCGGAGAGGTCCGGCACGCCGGCCGTTTCGTCCGTCATCGGAGCAGGGATGCCGCTGGTCACAGCTTCGCTGGTCGCGCTGACGCCTGCGAGGATCATGACGGCGCCAGCCAGGGCGCGGAAGGATGGAAAGCGGTTCATTGCGGTATCCTGGTTAACAGAAGCGAAGAGCCGGTCTCAAGAGGAAGGCGGAGAATTAGCTTAACGGCTTGCAAAAGTGTTACCATTCGGCCGGAAAGGCCAGATTAACCCTTGGTTTCCTTTGCGGCAGGCTTCTTTTTCGCGGCTGTTTTCTTGGCCGGTGCCTTTTTCGGGGCGGCTTTTTTCTTGCCGCCTGTGCCAGAACCGGCCTTCGCGTTAACGAGTTCGAGCGCCGCTTCGAGGGTCACCGTCTCCGGCGCCATGTCTTTTGGCAGCGTGGCGTTAACCTTGCCCCACTTCACGTAGGGGCCGTATTTGCCGGCGAAAACTTCCACGGGGCCGCCATCCGGATGCTCGCCGAGCGACTTGAGCGCGGCCACGCCGCCGCGTCCGCCGCCGGCGGCCGCCTTGGCGCGCTTGTCGGCGATCAGGTCCACCGCGCGGTTGATGCCGATGGAGAAGACCTCCGCCGGATCCTTCAGGTTCGCATAGGTCTTGCCATGCTGGATGTAGGGCCCGAAGCGGCCGAAATTGGCGAGGATCATCTCGCCATCCTCCGGGTGCGGACCAACTTCGCGGGGCAGGCTGAGCAGTTCCACGGCGCGCGAGAGGGTAAGCGTGTCGGGGCTGTCGGCCTTGGCGAGGCTCGCGCGCTTCGGCTTTTCGCCGTTGGCCATCTCGACATAGGGGCCAAAGCGGCCGGATTTCAGCAGGATCATCTCGCCCTTCTCGGGGTGGATGCCGATCTCGTTGCCATCAGGGTTGATCGCGCCTTCTCCGCCCTCGGACGAAAACTGACGCGTGTACTTGCATTCCGGATGGCGCGAGCAGCCGACGAAGGCGCCGAACTTGCCGAGCTTCATCGACAGCTCGCCCTGCTTGCAGAGCGGGCAGAGGCGCGGGTTCTCGATCGGATTGCCCTCGGCGTCCTGGCGGGGGAACACATAGGCGCCGAGCGTTTCGTTGAGCGCGTCCAGCACGTGCGTGACGCGCAGGTCTTTCGTGCCGCCGATGTCGGCCGCGAACTGGGTCCAGAAATCCCGCAGGAAGGTCTTCCAGTCGAGCTTTCCGTCCGAGATCACGTCGAGTTTTTCTTCGAGGCCGGCGGTGAAGTCGTATTCCACATAGCGCGCGAAGAAGTTCTCGAGGAACGCCGTGACCAGCCGGCCTTTGTCCTCCGGCACCAGCGCCTTGCCTTCGACGCGCACATAGCCGCGGTCTTCGAGCGTGGACATGGTGGAGGCATAGGTGGACGGGCGGCCGATGCCGAGTTCCTCAAGCCGCTTCACGAGCGAGGCCTCGGTATAGCGGGGCGGCGGGGTGGTGAAGGACTGGTTGGCGTCCGCCTTCAGAAGGTCCGCATGCTGACCTTCAGCCATTTTCGGCAGGCGGCCTTCGGCGTCGTCATCATCGTCGCCGGCGTCATGGCCTTCGGTGTAGAGCTTGATGTAGCCATCGAACACGACGACTTGGCCGGTCGCGCGCAGAACGGCGCGCTTGTCCTTTGAGGCGAGGTCGATGGTCGTGCGCTCGAACAGCGCCGCTTCCATCTGCGAGGCCACGGCGCGGCGCCAGACGAGGGTGTAGAGCTTCTTCAGGTCGCTTTCGCCGTGATATTCATCCGGGCGCAAATTGAAATCGGTCGGGCGGATGGCCTCGTGGGCCTCCTGCGCGTTCTTCGCTTTTGACGAATAGCGGCGCGTGTTTTCCGGCAGGTAGCGCGCGCCATAGTTGGACTGGATCATCGCGCGGGCAGAGACATAGGCCTCTTCGGCCATGTTCACGCCGTCGGTCCGCATGTAGGTGATGCGGCCTTCTTCATAGAGTTTCTGTGCGGCCTGCATCGTGCGCTTGGCGTTGAAGCCGAGCTTGCGGCTCGCTTCCTGCTGCAGGGTGGACGTGATGAAGGGCGGCGGCGGGTTGCGCTTGACCGGCTTGGCCTCGACGCTCGCGACCGAATAGCCGCCGGTCTTGACGATCTCGAGCGCGCGGTCGGCGTCGCCCTTGTTGCCGAGGGTGAACTTCTTCAGCGTGTCGCCATTGAGGCTGTAGAGGCGCGCTTCAAACGCGGTGCCATCCGGCGCGCGCAGTTCGCATTCGATGTTCCAGTATTCCTGCGGGCGGAAGAGTTCGATCTCGTTCTCGCGGTCGCAGACGATGCGCAGCGCCACCGACTGCACGCGGCCCGCCGAGCGCGAGCCCGGCAGCTTGCGCCAGAGGACGGGCGAGAGATTGAAGCCGACAAGATAGTCCAGCGCCCGGCGTGCGAGATAGGCGTCCACCAGTTCGCCGTCGATCTGACGCGGGTTTTCCATCGCGGTCGTCACCGCATTCTTGGTGATCGCGTTGAACACGACCCGCTCGACGATGGTGTCCTTCTTCAGGGCGCGGCGCTTCTTCAGCGCTTCGACGAGGTGCCAGGAAATGGCTTCGCCTTCGCGGTCAGGGTCGGTCGCCAGGATCAGCGTGTCGGCGTCCTTGAGGGCGTTGGCGATGTCGGAGATGCGCTTCGCGGATTTCGCGTCCGCTTCCCACACCATCTCGAAATCATTGTCGGGATCGACCGATCCGTTCTTCGACGGAAGGTCCCGGATATGGCCGTAGGAGGCGAGGACTTTATAGTCCTTGCCCAGGTACTTGTTGATCGTTTTGGCCTTCGCGGGCGACTCGACGACGACAAGTTTCATGGCCATTCCCAGTCAGTTCATGTTCGCGGCGTTTTCCCGAAAACCGGTTCCCAATTTTCGGAACGCCGCTTGAAGGGCGGCAGGAATGGTCCGGGGGGGCGGGCCGTGTCAAGGCCGCAGCGGCGTTAGCCGTCCTCGCGGTAAGCGATGAAGGCGAGGGCGGCGAAGAGCACGAAGAGGGGGGGCGACCAGGCCGCGATCGGCGGCGGGGCCGCGCCTGTAGCCCCGAGGCTGGCCGAAAACTGGGTGAAGAAATAGAGGCCCACAGCCGCCAGAACGCCGGTGGCCAGAAGGCCCGAGGTTCCGCCCAGACGCTGCAATCTGAGGCAGGCGAGCGCCCCGATGAGGGCCATTGCGACGAAAAGCACCGGCGTGGCGGTGAGGGTGTACAGCCGCATTGTATAACGTGACGCATCCAGACCGGCGGCGCGGGTCTGGCCGATGAACCGGGGCAGCTCCCAGAAGCCGATCGTGTTCGGCGAGGCGAACTTGTCGAGCAGGGTGACGGCATCGACGGTGGTCGGGATCGCAAGGCTGTCGCGCTTTTCGGGCGGCAGGTTGGGCAGGTTCTCGACGAGATTCTCGAGCTGCCAGAAGCCTTCGTGGAGGGTCGCCTTCTCGGCATCGATGCGGCGCACGAAGGCATAGTCGTTCGTCGGCTTGCGCCCGTCATAGAGGCGCTGTTCCTCGATCAGCTTGACGTCCAGCAACGTGCGGCCGGAATCCTCGACCTTGCGGGCATGGATCACATACTGGCTCGTATCATCGCCCTGGCGCAGCCAGATGCCGGTATCGGCCACAGCCAGCGTCTCCTGGCCGATCTGCAACAGGCGGGAGCGCTCGAACTCGAACGCCTGCGTGAGGCGCGCGGCGAAGGGGTTGAGGATCAGCGACGAGAAGAGGCCAAGCCCCGCTGCCAGCACGATCACGGGCGTCAGGAAGCGCCAGGCCGACAGGCCGCTGGCGCGAATGATCGAAAGTTCGGAGCGCCGGTTGAGCCGCGTGAAGGCCAGCATGCTGGCGGCGAGCAGGGCAAAGGGCAGGGTCTGCTCGATCAGCAGCGGCAGTTTCATCAGCGACAAGCGGATGGCGCTGACGAGGCTGAGGCTGACATCGCCGCCGACGGTGCGCAGCTGTTCCACCACGTCGATCATCAGGATCGCGAGCAGCAGGACGCCAAGTACCAGCACGAGGCCCGACAGGCATTCCTTCAGGATGTAAACCTGGATCCGCGACAGTGTGGGCATCAGGCCATCGCTTTCTTGCGCGCGGCGAGCAGGCTGTCCGCCCGCGCCGTGCGGCGTCCGATGCGGCGGCCGCGGCCGAAATAGACCCAGGACAGGATCACGATGGCGAGCACCGGCATCGCCCATTGCGCGACGTTGAGGGACGGATCATCCGACGCCGCCGATTGCAGCGCGAGCTGGACGACCAGAACGAAGGTTGCGCCGGCCGCTGCGATGCCGATCCGCCGGCTATAGCCCTGACGGCTGAAATCGCCGCCGAGTACGGCGACGATGGCGAGCAGGGCCATGACGATGTTGAGCAAGGGTGTCGTCAGCCGGGCATTCGCCTCGGCGAGGAAGCCGTCTGCTTCCTTGTTCTGGAAGTAATCCTTGCGGTCCACGAAAAACAGCTCGTGCAGGTACTTGTCCGAGGCCTTGAGGATGAGTTCGGAGTCTTCCTTCATGAACTCGGTCAGGTCGAACATGTACTGATCGAACTCGAGGATTGAGAGTTGCCCCTCTTCGTCGAGCTGCTGGCTTAGCGCGTCACGCAGCATCATGGTCGGGCGGCCTTCGACCGAGACGAGCGCGGCGGAGCGGGCGAGAATGTCCGTCGGATAATCCGGGTCCGTCATATCGGAGATCAGCACGCCGCGCAGTTCGCCGCCGACCTGTTCGCGCGCATAGAAGGTCAGGCGTTCGCCATTGGTGGTGAACTGGCCGGGGCGGATCAGCGCGGCGGCAAGATCGGCGCGCGCGACGGAGACAGCCTCACGCATCGTGCGCTGCGAGGCGGGCTGGACCCAGAGGTTCACCGCTAGGTGCATCACGGCGCAGGCGAGCGCGAGACGCAGGATCGGCGAGGCGACCTGCCAGCGCGTCATGCCGGCGGCCTGCGCAACGACGATCTCGGAATCCTTGTGGATACGGTTCAGCGACCAGACCGCGCCGACGAAGATCGCCAGCGGTGTGAGCAGCGCGACAACCTGTGGCGAGCCGAGCACGACAATATAGAAGTAAGTCAGTGCCGATTGACGGTTTTCGAGGATCAGGTCGGTGCGCGACAAGCCCTGCGCGAGCAGGGCCATCAGCACGAGGCTACCGACGATGATCAACACCGCCGACAAGACCTGACGAAACATATGAGCCTGGATTTTCGTCATGACCGGGCGGGGTGCGACACTCTATCGGAGAAAAACAGGCGGTTAGGAGCTGTGAATTCCCTTGCTAACGAGTTGCGCTTGGCGCGTCGATGCTTAGTTTCCGCTGCAAACGGAGTTTCCACACATGAAAATCACTTTCGCAGAAAGCGCCAAGGCCGATATCGCGGCGTTCATCGTCGATGATGACGGCCGGCTTCCCGATGCGGCGGCCGCCCTCGACAAGGCCAGCGGCGGCCTGATCTCGGAGGCGCTGGACGGCGGCCGGTTCGACGGCAAGACCGGCCAGCAGGCGCTTGTGGTGCTGCCGAAAGGGCTCGAAGCCCGCCGGGTGCTGCTGCTGGGCGGCGGCAAGCCGAAGAAGCGCGACAACCGCGCGCTCGAACATCTCGGCGCCAATCTTGTGAAGGCGATCGGCTCTAGCGGCTTCAAGTCGGCCTCAATCGTGGCGGGCGACGCCGAATCAGCGGCGCGGGTCGCCGTGGGCGCCAAGCTCGCTGCCTATCGTTTCGATACCTATTTCACGAAACTGAAGCCGGACCAGAAGCCGAGCCTCTCGGGCCTGACGGTCATCTCCATCGATCCGAAAGCCGCCAAGGCCGCTTTCGGTCCGCTCGATGCGGCGACGGACGGCACCTATCTCGCGCGCGATCTCGTGAACCTGCCGCCGAACGACCTCTATCCCGAATCGTTTGCTGCGAAGGTGAAGGAACTCGAGCCACTTGGCCTCGAGGTCGAAATCCTCGGTGAGAAGCAGATGGCAAAGCTCGGCATGGGCGCGCTGCTCGGCGTCGGGCAGGGCTCGGTGAAGGAAAGCCAGCTCGGCATCATCAAGTGGAATGGCGGCAAGCCGGGTGAGGATCCGGTGATCCTTGTCGGCAAGGGCGTTTGCTTCGACACCGGCGGCATCTCGCTGAAGCCCGGCCCGAACATGGAGAACATGCGCGGCGACATGGGCGGTGCAGCGGCGGTGACCGGCACGATGCGCGCGCTCGCGCAGCGCAAGGCGAAGGTCAACGTGGTGGGCCTGATCGGCCTCGTCGAAAACATGCCGGACGGCAATGCGATCCGCCCCGGCGACATTCTCCACTCGGCCTCGGGCCAGACGATCGAAGTTCAGAACACGGACGCCGAAGGCCGGCTCGTGCTGTGCGATGTGCTCTGGTACGCGCAGGAGCACTTCAAGCCGAAAGCGATCGTCGACCTCGCAACTCTCACCGGCGCCATCGTCGTCTCGCTCGGCCATCACCATGCGGGCATGTTCACGGACTCGGACGATCTCGCCGCCGAATTGACCAAGGCGGGCCTTTCCGAAGGCGAGCGCGTGTGGCGCATGCCGCTTGGCGCCGAGTATGATGTGCAGATCAAGTCGAAGTTCGCAGACATGCGCAATATCGGCGGCCCGGCAGCGGGCTCGATCACGGCGGCGCAATTCCTCAAGCGCTTCGTCAAGGACGGCGTGAAATGGGCGCACCTCGATATCGCGGGCGTTGCGTGGGTCGAGGGCGAGAAGGCTCCGACCGATCCGAGCTGGGCGTCCGGCTATGGTCCGCGCCTGCTGAACAAGTGGATCATGGAAAACTACGAGGCCTGATTGGCCCCTCGCTGGAAAACCGGACGAGGCGTTCTTATCTGAGCGCTTCGTTTGACAGCCAGCGAGGACGCCTCTGATGCCCACCGTATTGATTACCGGCGCAAGCCGGGGATTGGGCGCGAACGCCGCCCTTCACCTGGCCGCCAAGGGCTTTGATGTCATCGGCACCTATGCCAGCGCGGCCGACAAGGCCGAAGAGGTTGCGGCCGAGATCAGGGCCAAGGGGCGCAAGGTCGCCATGCTGAAGCTGGACACGGGCAAGGCGTCCCAGTTCGATTCCTTCGCCGGCCAGGTGAAGACCGTGCTCATGGGCTGGGGCGCGCAAGGCCTTGATGGCCTCGTCAACAACGCGGGCTTCGGCGCGGGCGCCTCGATTGCCGAGACCACCGAAGCGCAGCTCGACACCCTGTTCGCCGTGCACGTGAAAGGTCCGTTCCTCCTCACCGGCAAACTGCTTCCCCTGATCAACAAGGGCGGATCGATCGTGAACCTGTCGTCCGGTCTCGCCCGATTTTCGTATCCGGGCTACGCCGCCTATGCGAGCATGAAGGGCGCGGTCGAAGTGATGACGCGCTACATGGCGACCGAGTTCGGCCCGCTCGGCATTCGCGTCAACACGCTGGCGCCCGGCGCCATCGAAACCGATTTCGGCGGCGGCGCGGTACGCGACAACGCGGCGCTGAATGAGATGATCGCGCAGCAAACGCCGCTTGGCCGCGTCGGCCTGCCGGACGATATCGGCAAGGCGATTGCCTTGCTTGTCTCTGAAGAGTCTGGCTGGATCAGCGGGCAGCGGATCGAAGCGTCCGGAGCGATTCACTCGTAGGCACTGAATGTCCGAAACCCTCCGCCCCGAATGGTGGTTCTACCACCTCTCGCGCACGCCGCTGGAGGTGGCGGCGCCGCCGCTGATGCAGAAATGCCTGGACGCGGGATGGCGGGTGCTGGCGGTGTCGCCGGACATGGAGCGGCTGGCGAAACTCGACGCGGCGCTCTGGACGTTCGATGACGCCTCGTTCCTGCCGCACGGCCAGGCGGAAGCGCCGGGGCTGGATGCGGCGCGCCAGCCTGTGCTGCTATCGGCGAAGCTGAAAAACGCGAACAATGCCGATGCGCTGGTGCTGATGGACGGAACGGACGCGCCGGTGGAGGCGCCGTTCCGGCGCTGCATGGTGATCTTCGAGGACGGCGACAAGGACTCTAGGGCGCGGGCGCGCGAGCAGTTCAAGGCGGCGAAGGAGTCAGGGCTCGTAACGCGCTACTTCCAGCAAACGTCCGCAGGCGGATGGAAAGAGGCGGGGGTGTGAGTCGGGCTAAGGCGATTATGGCAAAGCCGCCTGATCTCTGGGTCAGATTGTACTTGTTTCCGAAGGAGCAAGGCGGACC
>JAIXVM010000089.1 GCA_027482995.1 Hyphomonadaceae bacterium
AAGATGCATTCGATCTCGTGATCCCTTCCCTGCCCGGCTACGGGTTCTCTGGCAAACCCGCCTCGCCGCTCGGCCAGCGCGCCACGGCGGCCTTGTGGGACAAGCTGATGCGGGACGTACTCGGCTACGACACCTACCTCGCGCAGGGCGGTGACTGGGGCAGTCTCGTCACATCCTGGCTGGGAATCAACCATGGACCCGGCAAGGGTGGCTGCCGGGGCATTCACCTCAACATGATGGCGCTGCGTCCCGCGATGGCGGTTCCTCAGACCCCGGAGGAAATGGCATGGGCGGCGCACGCTGCCGGCAAGATGCAGAGCGAGGGCGCCTACTTGATGGAGCAGGCGACGAAACCGCAGACGCTGGCCATGGCGCTGATGGATTCGCCAATGGGAACAGCCGCGTGGATCCTCGAGAAATTCCACGGCTGGAGCGATCTGCGCGAACGCGGACTGCTGGAAGTCTATACCCGCGACCAGCTGCTCACCAACGTGATGATCTATCTGGTGACAGACTCCATTGCGACGAGTGTTTGGTATTACAACGCCCTGTTCCAGGAGGGCGGCGCGCAGCTTGCGGAAGGCCAGCGGTGCGAGACACCGACGGCCTTCGCGAGCTATCCCGGCGAGCAATACATCCTTGCGCCGCCGCGGAGCTGGGCGGAACGCGCCTATAACATCACGCGCTGGAGTGAGCTGCCGCGCGGCGGACATTTCGCGGCAATGGAAGCGCCGGAGATTTACGTCGCCGATATCCGGGACTGGGCGCGCAGCGTTTGAGGCGGCGGCGCGCTAGCGGTTCATGGCGTCGCTGATCTCGGGACGTGTTTCGGCGGATTCGAGATACTTCGGCGCGAGCCGGATACCGCTGGCCTGTTCGTAGGCGAAGCCATAGCCGAGGATCCGTCCGTCGGCATTCTTCGTACCCATGAAGGAGATGCCCACCGGAATCCCGTGCACGTCGCCCATCGGAACGGTCAGGTTCGGGTAGCCTGCAACGGCCGGCGCCCAGCCGGCACCGGCCCACTCCGGCCAGACGTCGCCGTTCACCGGGTCGGTCCGAGGGGCAATCGGGCCGGACGGCGCGACCAGCACGTCCACCTTGTGCTTCGACAGCAGCAGGTCGATCCCCTTCTCCCGCGTGGCCGTCTGCACGAGCTTGAGCGCGTCCTTATAAGCCTTGTCCGTGAGCGGACCGAGCGCCTGTGACTCCTCAAACAGGTCCTGCCCGAAGAGTGCGAGTTCCTGGGCCGCGTTGGCGTTGTTGAACGCGATAATGTCTTTCAGCGAGCGGGTTTTGACGGCGGGCGCGGCGCCGGCGAGGTAGGCGTTTAGGCTGGCCTTGAACTCGTACTCCAGCACCAGCAGGGATGCCGGCCAGAACGCGTCAGGAGACTCGAACTCTGTGATCTCCACCAGCTCGGCTCCTTGCGCTTTCAGAACTTCCAACGCAGCATCGAACCGTGCGATGACGTCCGGATTATTCCCTTGCGCGGTGCGCAGAACCCCGACGCGGACGCCCTTCAGGGCATCCGGAGACAATGAGGCCGAGAATGTGTCCTCGCCCGGGATCATGGCGTCGAGAAGCATGGCCGCGCCGCGAACGGTCTTTTCCATCGGGCCCGCGGTGTCCTGGCTCGGAGAGATAGGAATGATGCCGTCCTGGGGGATCAGGCCGACGGTGGGCTTGAAACCGACGAGGCCATTGACTGTCGACGGGCAGATGATCGAGCCATTGGTCTCCGTACCGACTCCGCCCGCCGCCAGCGACGCGGCCAGCGCGGCGCCCGTGCCAGAGCTCGAGCCGCAAGGGTTGCGGTCGAGCATGTGAGGATTGCGGACCTGTCCGCCCACGGAGGACCAGCCGCTGAGCGAGAAATTGGAGCGGAAGTTTGCCCACTGGCTGAGATTGGTCTTGCCGAGAATGACGGCGCCATCCGCACGTAGGCTGGCCACCAGCGGGCTGTCGCGGCCGGTGACGTTGTCCTTGAGCGCGAGCGAGCCGGCAGTTGTCGCCATCGGATCCAGCGTTTCGATATTGTCCTTGAGGAGGATCGGCACACCGTCCATCGGGCTACGCATCTGGCCGTTTGCACGGCGCGCATCGGCGGCAGCGGCCTGCGCCAGCGCATCGGGATTGAGCGCAATGATGGATTGCAGCCGCGGCCCAGCGCGGTCGATGGCCGCGATCCGCTCGAGATAGGCCTGCGTCAGTTGAACCGACGTGACTTCACCCTGGATGATCGCGTCTGAAATCTCCGGCAGTGATTTGGCGAGCAAGCCCGAAGCTTCATACGGACCTTCAGGAGTCGCGCCAGCCTGCTCGGGCGCCGGTTGCTCCGCTTCGGAATTCGCCGCGCCGTCGCCGCGATTGGACGGCGTCGCGCACGCCGCGAGCAGCAGGGCGCCTAACGCGGCGGTGAACTTGCGATTCATGGAGTGCCTCCCCGGTTGGACGACACGGTAGCCCGGCGCGACGGGGTAGCAAGTGCCTTCGCGCCCGCGATCTTCCTCCATCGGAAGACGCGGGCGGAGCAGCTTAGCGTGCGAACTTCTTGAACTTGAGCCGCTTCGGATTGACCGAGTCTTCGCCGAGGCGGCGCTTCTTGTCTTCAAGGTAGGACGAGAAGTCGCCCTCGAACC
>JAIXVM010000252.1 GCA_027482995.1 Hyphomonadaceae bacterium
AGCAGGCGGTGGCGGCGGCGTGCCCGCGTCACCTCATCGTGCGCGTCTCGTGGGTGTTTTCCGAGTATGCCGGAAATTTTGTCAAGACGATGTTGTCGCTGGCAAGGACGCGGGATGCCGTGACCGTTGTGTCAGACCAGTTCGGGTATCCGACCTATTGCCCGGATATTGCACAAGGCTTGCTGAAAATGGCGGACGCGGCTTGCGGGCCAGGTTTTGCCGCCTATGGAACGTATCATCTGGCCGGGGATGAAGCGATCGACCGGGCCCGCATGGCTGAGCTTGTCTATGCCGAAAGCGCGCGTCTGGGCGGTCCCGTAGCTGCTGTCAAAGCTGTTCCGACGACGGAGTATCCGACACCGGCCGCGCGGCCACTCAATGCGCGGCTGGCCTCGCAGAAAGCGATCAATACGTTTGGCTTGACCATGCCGGACTGGAAGCTGGGCCTCACCGCGAGCGTGCGGGCTATTGTCGGCGATCTGGCGGCGCACTCGAAACCTGGACACGGATAGAGATTGAAATGGGCAATGCCGGCATCTCTGAAATCGAGGCGCGTGTGGCGCGGATCATCGAGGAGAATGGTCCGCGCATCGGTAAGGAACTTGCCTGGGCGCTGCCGGAAGTGCCGGTGCATATTCTCTGGCAGGCTTGCTTTCGCAGCCAGTCTTTCCTGATATCGCATTTCGCCAGCTACTACCTGCGGTTCGACATCACGCGCGGCGACCAGGTGCGGCTTAGCCCGTCGATCCTGCGCGACTTCCTCTCCTTCACGCTGTTCGGCCTGCCAGGTCAGCGCGAACAGATGATCGAGCGGCAGGGGCAACTGTCAAATATGCACCGGGAAGTCAGCCGGGAAAAGCTTGCGGTGGCGCAGGCCGCGCTGCGCTCACTTTTCCTGAAGCAGCCGCGCGAAGTGCGCAGCCAGGTCTGTGCGTTCATTGCGGGCGACCTTGCCTACTTCCTCGCCCATAACGAGCCCCGCGAACATGCGGCGAGCGGCGAGATGCTCAAGGGATCCGACATCGATATCGTGATCATCATGCAGGACGGCCTGCTCGAAGAGTTGAAGCAGCAGATCGACGCCGAGATGACGGCGCTGAAGTCTTACTATATGCGGCACCCGGACTATCGCCACGAGATCGATTTCATCTGTAAACGGCAGTCCGTGATGGAGCGCCAGTTCGGCTATATCGACATCCATGACAAGATTGCCAGCAAGATCGCCTGGGAGTCGATGTTCCTCGCGGGATCCTTGACGCTCTACATGGAGATCCGCGAGGCGATGACGCGGACCGGGGTGGACAAGCTTATAGAAGCGGACTTCGACCATGCGCTGCGCGACCGCAAAAACGCCATGCGCACGCTGCTGAACTTCACCGGCGAGGCGCTGGACGACGAGACCCGCTCGCTATTCTATTTCTCGCAGGAACGGGTTGAGTTCAGCTGAGCGGTTGGCGTCAGACCCAGTCGGGGTGGGCCGGGCGGTCGAGGATCGAGAAGTCGAAGTGATCGAGGCTAAGGCCGGCCGGATCAAACTCCGTGTTCGTAAGCGGATCGATTTGCGTTACCGGCGCCAGGTCCAATGCCGGGTGAATGGAGGCGGCAGAAGCTGAAGCCTCCGTGAGCGCCGCGAGGCCTGCAAACTCAAACGCTTTGAAGACTTCAAAGGCAGAATAGACCACCGCGTTGCTGTCGGGCACCGCACTCGCGGTGAGGCGTTCTGCGCCCATGCCGGATTGCAGGCCTGTAAAGTCAAACATGTCCGGACCCGGATCAAAGCTGCCTGGTTCGGATGCGCGGGCGGATTCGGGCTGGCCCACAGACTGAGACTGGGCTTCGACGGTACCAGGATCTGCTTCGGCGCCGCTGGACAGCTGCAGCACGCTGGTGACCGTCGCGACGGAGGTTCCAACAAATCGCACGGTCAGACCACCGGACGTGAACACCGCGTCACTGCCCTGCTGCGAAAGCGCGGAGGTAAACTGACCGGTGGAGCTGAAGCCCGACAGCCGGACGGTGTCGTAGGCTTGTAGGCCATAGATCGTCTTGGTGCCGGTCTCGGATGGATTGATGACAAACACATCCGCGCCGCGTCCGCCGAAGAGGATGTCGTTGCCGTTGCCGCCGGAAAGCGTGTCCTGCCAGCCGAGATTCGCAGAGCGCATGAAACTTAGAAATGCGGGCCTCGTGCTCGCGATGAATTCGCCACTCTCTGCAAATCCCTGAACCACATGTTCCCTGCTGCCGCCCGAATTCAGCACGGCCAACCATCCGTTTAATCCGGCAGTATCCGGAGCTCTATTCAAGACGTTGCTGTAAAGCAGCGTAACGAACTGTGAATTATTTAGGCTTCCGTAGTTCTGCTGAAACTCGGTTGAGTTCACGAACCCAGAGACAACTTCTGCATACGTCCGTTGGCTCGAATGCAATGCATCAACCCAACCGGTCAGGCCGATTGAATCGGGTGCGCGATCGAGCGTCGCTTCGAAGAGACGAAATACTTGCGATTCGGCATCCCCATTAAAAATCGTGGTAGCGTAGCCTTGTGACGCATAACTCGTTCGTGAAATGAATTCCGAGCTTTCTGTAAAGCCCACGACAACTTGCTCTCTGGGCGCGCCGCCGCTTAACACGCTGACCCATCCATTCAGACCCTCGGTGTCCGGTGCGCGGTCAAGAATGTTTTGATAGAGCAAGGTTACAAACTGCGCGTTATTCAACTGGCCATACTGCTGCAGGAACTCGGCCGAGTTTACAAAACCAGCTGCGACTTGAATCAGTGTTTTGCCTTCGGACGTGATCGCTGAAATCCAACCTCGGTGTCCTGGCACGTCCGGTTCGCGATCTAGTGTGCCCAAGTAGAGCCGGTAGATCTGATTTGCGACGGACGAAAGTTGCAATCCATCTCCTCCGTCCAAGACGTCATCGGCGGCTAGACCGCTGATCAGGTCATTTCCGCCGAGGCCATTGATAACGTCGTTTCCCGCAGTTCCGATAAGGTTATCGCTACCACTCGTCGGTCCCGCGGATGGAGGTGGCGGCGGCGGTGGTGGCGGCGGTGGCGGAGGCGGCGAAGGCGGGCTGCTCGAGAGCGTGAGGTTGGATTGCGTCAGCTGGCTGGTCGTGACGCCTTGCAGGAGGATCGTCTGGCCCGCGCCGAATGTCAGCAAGGTGCCGCCGCGGGAACTGGTACGGCCATTGAAGGCGGCGAGGGCGTCGCTCGAGGAGAAGGCGGTGAGGTCAAGCCGGTCGACGGAGACCGCGAAATCCGTGATCGTGTCGGCACCGCCGCCTGTGGCATAGACGAATGTATCTGAGCCGCCGCCGAGCGTGACGGTGTTGCTCGCCGTGTTGCCGGTGATGCGATCGTTGCCGGCGCCGCCGACGGCGTTTTCGATGATCGTGCTGGCCTCGATGGCGATGACGTTGGAGTAGTGAACCGGGTTTTGTCCTGGGCGATCCCCGAGACTGGAGAAGGTTCCCGGTCGAAGGTCGAGTAACTGGGGTTGAGCAAAGCCGGAGAGGTTGATCGTATCGACGCCGCTCGTGTCATAAATTGTCATTGAGGGCGGGCGAAGGTAGGTCACGCCACTCTGAACCAGGATGAACTGTGACCAGTCGATATTTGTTCCGGGTGCTGATGAATTGAATCCGAAGGTCGTGTTGCCAGAGAACGTGCCGGCAGGGTTGGCGCCGTATAGCAATTGGGCGGCAGCGATGTCGGCTTGCTGCAAACCAAGCACATAGCGTCGGCTTCCATGCCCAGCTTCAGCTTGGTCGAAATACGACATGACGGTATAGGCCCAGTTGTCGTTGGTGTAGATGTTATCCGTTCCAAAATCGGCCGTGCCGTCATAGGGGCCAGCGTGGCCAAGCCCTAGCGCATGCCCAACCTCGTGAATGTAAGTTTGCTGCTGGTAACTGTCGAACCAACCGGTGTTTATGTTTGAATCGAATGGCGCCCAGTTCGTGCTGATAACAATCCGGCTCGAGGAAATTGAAGTGTTGTCCTGTGGGGTCCTGGCATAAGCGGCAGGATCGGACGCACCGGTTAAGCGGTCCGGATCGTCAAGCACGCTGTTGACGAAAACTATGTTGGCTGAGTTAGTTGAGACGGCGACAAAGTTTAATGCTGTAACTGACGACCACAACTGCAGCGCGCGCTCAGCTAGCGTGCGCTCTTCAAGTGTGAGGTCTATTACACTGTACGTGATGGTAGTGTTTTGCCAACGCGCTCCAAGTCCGGACGCGCCTTCATTCACGAGATAGTTGGCGATCTCGGCTATGGTATAGGTGGGTAAAGGTCCCGGAGGGGGAGCTTCGATAGCGGTCAGCGCATAGGATCCCGTGAGCGGTTCGCCTGGATTTCCCGTGCCGTAATGTTGGGCGTTGAGATAGTATGTTCCGGATACCGTTGGGGTGTACCGCAGAAGAGAGTCGCGTCCTGGCCCACTATCGTCATCTTGATCGACGTTGGCACCAGCAGAATTCATGATCTCTAGGAGCGGGTCCAAAAGCGCGTTCGCGCCAGTGCCCGCCAGGGTAAACTCGTACGTGACACCTGCTTGCAAGGTGATGGCGAACCAGTCCTCATCTCCCGGCGTTTCGATCTGGCTGAACACGGTGTCGCCGAGCGAGATGAAGGCGGCCGAGCCGGTCGTGTTGCCGACTTCGCCCGAGAGGATGACGTTGGCCGATTCTGGGCTTCCATCCGGTGCCCGCTCCGGCGATTCGGCAACCCAGCGAATGTCAGCGGCCAGCGACAGCTTGTGCGCCAGGAGGTCCGCGGAATGGTCTGCGCCGCAGGGGCAGCAGGCGAGGGCGTGAGCGCGGGTCGCGAAGGTAGCCAGACGCTCGAGCGCCTCGAAGCTGCCGACAGAGCCTGCGTCGGGCGCCGCAAGCCTGAATGTGCCCGTCAAGAGGTTGCCCGAGACTTCAAACCCGTCCGCGGGCTCGGTCCACCGGGTTTGTTCTGCACGGGCGCGCATCAAGGGCATTCGGAAATCTCCAGTTCCGGCGCAACACTAGGGACCGGATGATTCAATTTGGTAAAGCGTCCCGCAGGAAGACTGCAACCCTCCCACACGGAAAGATACGCCTGCGTACATGAATTGTGTGCAACCGGGCGGCTTGCGACCAAGGATGACCGCGTCGGCATGAAACAGCCTGAAACCAAGCGTGACTTGGCAGGGCGCGCCAACCCGGCCATTGAACCGCCGGATACAGTAACAGGACGTTTTCCATGCAGTTCATCGACCTTCAAGCCCAGCGCAAGCGCATCGAACCCGAGATCAATGCGGCGGTGCAGCGTGTGATTGAGGGTGGGCGCTATGTGCTCGGGCCGGAAGTCGGCGAGTTCGAAAAGCAGCTTGCGGCCTGGAGCCATGCGAAACATGCGGTGAGCTGCGCCAACGGGACGGACGCCCTGTCGCTGCCGCTGATGGCCTGGAACCTGCGGCCGGGCGAGGCGGTCTTCTGCCCGAGCTTCACCTTTGTGGCGACGGCGCAGGTCGTGCCCTGGCTGGGCGCCTGGCCGGTTTTCGTGGATGTGTTGCCGGACACCTACAACATGGACCCGGCGAGCCTCGAGCGCGAGATCGAGCGGGTGATTGCCGAGGGCAAGCTGAAGCCAAAAGTCGTCATCGCGGTGGATCTGTTCGGCCAGCCGGCAGACTATCCCGCGATCCGCGCGATTTGCGACAAGCACGGCCTGAAACTGATTGCGGACACGGCGCAGGGTTTCGGCTGCACGCTGAACGGAAAGCATCCGTCCGACTGGGCGGATATCGCGACGACGAGTTTCTTTCCCGCGAAACCCCTTGGCTGCTATGGCGACGGCGGCGCGATCGTGACGAATGACAGCGCGTTGGCGGAGCTGATCGAGTCGCTGCGGGTTTACGGGAAAGTGACGCCGACGGACGCGGCGAACCGGAATTTCCATCACGATCCGAAATACCTGTCGCTCCGTGTGGGGATGAACTCGCGTCTGGACACGTTGCAGGCCGCGATCCTTCTCGAGAAGCTGAAGATCTTTGCCGACGAAATCGAGGCGCGCGAGCGCGTGGCGCAGCGCTATACGGCAGCGTTCACGGGCAAGCTGCGGCGCGTGCCGAAGGTGATCGCTGGCGGGCAGAGCGTCTGGGCGCAGTATGTGATCGAGCACGAGAACCGCGACGGCCTGCAGGCGCACCTGACGGCGAATGGCATCCCGAGCATGGTGTATTACCCTGTGCCTATCCACCAGCAGGACTTTGCGGCCCGCTTTGCGCCGCCGGCGGGAAGCCTTCCGGTCACGGAGGAAGCGAGCCGGTATGTGCTGGCCTTGCCGATGCATCCTTATCTCGATGCACCGACGCAGGACCGTGTGATCGAGACGGTGCTCGCGTTCAACGGCTGAAGCGGTTTGGGCGGGATGTCATCCCGCCCTTCGCTATTCAGTTCACGAGTTTCTTGAGTTCGCCGACGAGGTCGGTTTTCTCCCAGGAGAAAGTGCCATCCGCGCCCGGCGTGCGGCCGAAGTGGCCGTAGGACGCGGTCGGGCTGTAGATCGGCGCCGCGAGCTTGAGGTGCTTGCGGATGCCGGCGGGCGACAGGTCAAACAGCTCGCGGAGCGCTTTGGCGATGCGCGCTTCGTCAGCTTTGCCCGTGCCGTGGGTGTCGACATAGATCGAGAGCGGCTGGGCAACACCGATGGCGTAGCTGACCTGGATCGTGCAGCGCTCGGCAAGGCCTGCGGCGCCGACGTTCTTGGCGAGGTAGCGCGTCGCATAGGCGGCTGAACGGTCGACCTTGGACGGGTCTTTGCCCGAGAATGCGCCGCCGCCGTGCGGGGCTGCGCCGCCATACGTGTCGACGATGATCTTGCGGCCGGTGAGGCCGGAGTCGCCATCGGGGCCGCCGATGTAGAAGCTGCCGGTGGGGTTGACATAGAACTTGTCTTCCGGCGGGAACCAGCCCTCGGGCAGGACCGACTTGATCACGGGACGGATGATTTCGCGCAGGGCGTCCTGGCTGACATCCTTCTTGTGCTGGTGAGAGACGACGATCGCGTTGACGCCGACAGGGCGCGAGCCTTCGTATTGCAGGGTAACCTGGCTTTTTGCGTCAGGTTCCAGTTCCGGATGCTTGCCGGAATGGCGCATCTCGGCGAGGCGTTCGAGGATCTGGTGCGAGTAGACGAGGGTGGCTGGCATAAGTTCCGGCGTCTCGGTGGTTGCGTAGCCGAACATGATGCCTTGGTCGCCGGCGCCTTCTTCCTTGAAGAGGCCCTGGCCAGCTTCGACACCTTGTGCGATCTCGACCGACTGTCCGTGGACGTAGTTTTCCACGGTCATGTTCTGCCAGTGGAAGCCTTCCTGCTCGTAACCGATCTTCTTGACGACTTTGCGGGCCGCTTCGATCATCTCGTCCTTGGTGACCACGGCGCCGTTATTGGTGCGCACTTCGCCGGCGAGAACCACGAGGTTCGTCGTGCAGAGCGTTTCGACCGCCACTTTTGCAGTCGGGTCACGCGAGAGGAAGAGATCGACAACCGCGTCGGAGATCTGGTCCGATACTTTGTCCGGGTGGCCTTCGGCGACGCTTTCGCTGGTGAATTCGTGGGACTTGAGGGGCATGTCTCGGTTTCCTCTAGGGACTGACGGTTATCGGGCAAAGACGATGGTCTTGCCGGAATTCTGGAAGACGCGGTGTTCGGCGTGGGCCTTGACGGCGCGGAGCAGCGCGATGCCTTCGATATGGCGGCCGGTCTCCACCATGTCTTCGGGCGTGTAGGAGTGATCAATGGCTTCGGTGACCTGCGAGATGATCGGGCCTTCGTCGAGATCGGCGGTCACGTAGTGCGCGGTCGCGCCGATCACTTTTACGCCGCGGGCGTGCGCCTGGTGGTAGGGCTGGGCGCCCTTGAAGCCGGGCAGGAAGGAGTGGTGGATGTTGATGACGCGCCCTTCGAGACGGCGGCAGGCCTCCTGGCTGAGCACCTGCATGTAGCGCGCGAGCACGACCAGCTCGCTGCCGGTTTCGCGGATGATCTCGTCAAGGCGCGCTTCCGCCGCCGGTTTGGTGGCCGCCGTGACGGGCACGTGGAACCAGGGCAGGTTCCAATGGGCAAAGTCGACTTTCAGCGTGTCGTGATTGGAGACGATGCCCGTGACTTCGACGGGCAACTCGCGCCGGCGCGCAGCATAAAGCAGCGTATTCGCGCAATGGTCGGATTTCGAGACCAGAAGCAGCGTCTTCATACGCTCCGATGACGGACGGATCTGCCAGCTCGCACCGAGTTCTTCGCCCACCGCCTGCATGCCGGCTTTCAGGGCTTCGACCGGCCTGCCTTCACCATTCATGTGAAAGACGAGCCGGGCAAAGAACCGGTGCGTTTCCGGATCACCAAAGGTACGGGAGGTCGCGATGAAGCCGTCATGCGCCTCCATCAGCCGCGCGAGGCGCGCGACGATCCCCACCCTGTCCGGGCAGGTGAGCGTAAGGATGAAATCCTGCGCCACGCGCGACCCCGGCGACTTAGTAGCGATAATGGTCCGGCTTGAACGGGCCGGTTGTCTCGACGCCGATATAGTCCGCTTGCGCGTTCGAGAGTTCGGTCAGCTTCACGCCGAGCTTGTCGAGGTGAAGGCGGGCGACCTTCTCGTCGAGGTGCTTGGGCAGGGTGTAGACCTTGTTCTCGTACTGGTCGGCGCGC
>JAIXVM010000009.1 GCA_027482995.1 Hyphomonadaceae bacterium
CACCTCGTACATGGAGAAGGCGTGCTCAGTGAACAGCACTTCGTCCCCGGGCCCGGCATAGCACTGGGTCAATATATGGATGATTTCATCCGACCCGGCCGAGGTGACCACCCGCGAGGCATCCGCAATACCCTTCGCGGAGGTGATCGCCGCGCGGAGCGTGCCATAGTCCGGGTCAGGATAGACTTGCAGCCCCTCGCCCGCGGCCTTGCGGATCGCCTCGATGGCCAGTGGGCTCGGGCCGAACGGGTTCTCGTTCGATGCCAGCATCGCAATCGGGCCGGTCGCACCATGCAGCTTGCCGCCCGGAACGTAGGGCTTGGTGACGGCGATATGGTCGAGGGGCTTGATCGTGTTCATGGCCGCGGCGATTACACCAATCCCGGCAGGCCGGAAATGGCACGCCTTGCCGCGCTCTGCGGGGTTCGGGTCAGGCGCCGGGATTCTTCAAAACTGGATAGAGTTCCCGGACTTTCGAATCGTGATCGCGCGGATGCACGAACTGATCCGCAAACCAGATGGCGTCCCGGGAATCGAACAACCGGCGAATCCAATCGATCAGCGCCTTGCCTTGCGGAAGCCGGCGGACTCGTTCGGTGTAGGCAATCCAGAAGCGGATCGGGGCTATCTCGGGCAGTTCGAGCGCCACGAGCCGGTTGTCCAACTTGGCCATGTAGGACGGCAGGATGCCGATACCGCCACCTGTCGCGCAGGACTCCGTGATGGCCGTTCCGGAATTCGTGATGAACGCGAAATCGACCATCTTGCGCAGTTCAGACATGCGCGGGGCCCAATGCTCCACCTGGTTCACATACGAGGTGTGAAGGATGCAGCGGTGCTTGTGATACTCGAACAGGCTGTCCGGCTTGCCGAACTTTGCGAGGTAGTCTTTCGACGCGAAGCCCACATAATGCTGAACGCCAAGCTTGTGCGAAATGACGTCCGAGTGCCTCGGATCCGTAAACGTGATCGCGACGTCCACATCCCCGGCTTCGAGATCGGGCGCGCCGTCATTCACGATCAGCCTGACTTGCACTCTCGGCTGCTCTGCATGGAATTGGGCGAGACGCGGCGCGATCCAGTAAGGCCCCAGGCCGTCTCCGGTACCGAGCGTGATCGTGCCCGCGACGTCATTGCCCGGTACAGCCGTTTCCCGGTGCAACGCTGCTGCGGCTTCGGCCATTGCGTGGACATACCGCAACACTTGCTCGCCGGCCGTGGTCAGAGTGACGCCGCGCGTCGACCTCGAGAACACTTCAACTCCAAGCGCCCGCTCGAGTTCATCGATTTTGCGACTGATGGTTGGCGGCGATTCACCAAGGCGCGTAGCCGCCGCGCTCATGCTCGATGTGTCCGCGACCTCACGAAAAACGCGAAGCGCATCCCAGTCAAGGCGGTCTAAAGGCATGTGGAAAAAAACTCGCTGAGGCCACAAAAGGCGCAATCGAACACTGCGCAAATCGTGACCCCGGCGTCACTTTCCGTCAACTCAGAAATGGACTTAACGCTGCGTTATCTCTGTCTGGTTGACGCTTTTAGACCATTCGGCACTTACTCTGCCGCGAGTTTGGCCGAAAGCATGCCGTCGAAGTAGGCGA
This sequence comes from Hyphomonadaceae bacterium, assembly GCA_027482995.1. Classification (GTDB taxonomy): domain Bacteria; phylum Pseudomonadota; class Alphaproteobacteria; order Caulobacterales; family Hyphomonadaceae; genus Hyphomonas. Next base: position 1,599 of record JAIXVM010000009.1, read on the forward strand.
TCGTCTTGGTGAGACCGTCACGCAGCTGGACCGTGGGTTCCCAGTTCAGGATTTCGCGGGCTTTCTCGATGTTCGGCTGGCGCTGCTTCGGATCGTCCTGCGGCAGCGGGCGGAACACGAGTTGCGACTTGGAGCCGGTCAGGTCGATGACCTGCTCGGCCAGCTGCCGGATCGTGAACTCTCCGGGGTTGCCGATATTGATCGGGCCGGTGACATTGTCAGGCGAGTCCATGAGGGCGCGCAGGCCGCGGACAAGGTCGTCCACATAGCAGAAGCTGCGCGTCTGTGAGCCATCGCCATAAAGCGTGATGTCTTCGCCCTTGAGAGCCTGAACGATGAAGTTTGAGACCACGCGGCCGTCATTCGGGTGCATGCGCGGGCCGTAAGTGTTAAAGATGCGGGCGACCTTGATCCGCAGCGCATGCTGGCGGTGATAGTCGAAGAACAGGGTCTCGGCGCAGCGCTTGCCTTCGTCATAGCAGGAGCGTGGGCCGATCGGGTTGACGTTGCCCCAGTATTCTTCCGGCTGCGGGTGGACCGCTGGGTCGCCGTACACTTCAGAGGTCGAGGCCTGGAGGATCTTCGCCTTCACGCGCTTGGCGAGGCCAAGCATGTTGATGGCGCCGTGGACGCTGGTCTTGGTCGTCTGGACCGGGTCGAACTGGTAGTGGATCGGGCTCGCCGGGCACGCCATGTTGTAGATCTCATCGACCTCGACATAGAGCGGGAAGCACACATCATGGCGCATCAGTTCGAAGCGCGGATGGTTCAGCAGGTGCGCCACGTTGGTGCGCGTGCCGGTGAAGAAGTTGTCGGCGCAGATCACATTGGCGCCGGATTCGAGCAGGCGCTCGCACAGGAATGAACCGATGAAACCGGCCCCGCCGGTGATCAGGATGCGACGCTCGAGATGCATGAAAACTGTCCTTTAACTGTACGGGCGATCGCGAAACGCCCTGCGGTGCCCAAATCTGCAAGTTCCGTGCAAGTCTCTACATGACTTCCCCTACCAGCATGTGAACCACAACCGCAAAGGGAGAGGCAATAGCGCGATTTCCTCTGCAAATCCGCCGAAAGTGGCTGCTTTCAGCGCGGCTTGTGGCACAGAGGCTGCTCGAAAATCGGTCCCTGGGCCATCCGACGCTGCGCTACGTAGTGCAATTCGCCTGCGTGTTAACCCCGCCGAGCGCAGTCAGTCGCCGCTTGAGCGAAAAATGCCTTTCGACCGGCCCCAGCTTCGGACCAGCATCGGCCACGCCTCCAGCGGTGTGCCGGCAATGCCGCGAAGCCCGAAACCATGTCCGCCATCCGCGAATATGTGCAGAGCCGCCTGGCAGGTGATCGCCTTCAGCCTCGGGAGCTCAGCGAAAGCCGCGTCGACCGCCACCTGACGGCTATCGAACAGCGACTTCCGGATTCAGTGCGGCACCGCGCTCGTTGATGACCGGGTGTGCCGCGCAACTTAGGATTTTCCTAAAGTTGGAAGGCCCGTCGCCCTTCCAAGCGTCCCCGAGCGGGCCGCGGTAGTTGCCACCGACGAAGACATCGATACCGTCGGCGTTGGCAGCGGCTACAGCGCGGATGGCGGCGTCAGCACCGTTCTATCCGATAACCGGCGTGACGCCCGAGAAATGAAAGACGTCCGTACCCGGAAGTACGGACCGCAAGCCGCGATCTTGCCAGGCCCCAATCAATTGTCGCGGGGGACCTGAGCCGTGGACTCGCGCACGACGATCTCGGGCGAAAAGCTCGTAATTTCGGCCGGCTCATTGCCCGCTGCCTGCGCCAGCAGAAGCTGCGCAGCGGCCCGGCCCATCTCCCGGATCGGCAGCCGCACCGTGGTGAGCGCCGGCCAGAGCCGGCCCGCAATTGGCATGTCGTCAAAGCCGACAATTGAAATGTCTTCGGGTATGCGCAGCCCCGCCTTGCGGACCGCCACATAGGCGCCGGTTGCCATTTCGTCATTGCCCGCAAACACGGCCGTCGGCCGGTGTTTGGCATAGATCAGCCGCTCCATGGCGAGCAGGCCGGATTCAAAGGTATAGCCCGCTTCGGCCACCAGATCCGGCGCCAGCGTGCGGCCCGATTCTGTCAGCCCACGCACGAAGCCGTTGCGCCGTTCATGCGCGGACCGGAATGTCTCCGGCCCCTGAATGTGGGCGATGTCGGTGTGACCCAGCGCACACAGATGCCGCGCCGCTTGCGCTGCGCCTTCTGCGTCATGCGTCCGGATCATGCGGGCCGGCGTGTCGAGCTCGACCGACGCAATGCGCACATAATCGACGTCGTTCTCGCGCAGCATCGCCACAAGGTCTTCATCCTCCGACACCGATGGCGGAAGGATCAGGCCGAACGGCTTATGCTGCTGGATGAAGGTGCGCAGCCGGTCCCAGTAGTTTGCATCGGACCGGTTGACCGGCCGCAGGACCAGCTGGAAGTCCGTATCCTCGAGCCCGTCGAGAATACCGCGCTGCATGTTCACCACATATTGCGGGCTCGGATTGTCGTACACGAGCCCAACAAGGAAGGAGCGCCGAAGCGCCAGTGCGCGCGCCTGAGGGTCAGGCGTAAAGCCGAGCTCGGCAATGATCGCCTTCACCAGGTGTCGCGTGCGCGGCTTGACGAGCGGGCTCTCGTTGATGACCCGCGACACGGTCTTCTTCGAGACCTTCGCGATACGGGCAATGTCATTGATCGTCGCCCGTCCCGTCAGCCGGAACGCCGCAGCCTCGCGCAGGGCGTCCGCGAGTTCGGCTTCTTGGTCGGAGGTCGGCGAATCGGTCACGTCAAGCCCCTGATACATCAGGAAAACTGGCAATCAAAGTCTCCCCCTCGCAGCTGACCTCCCGGTTGTTTCTCGCCAAACTGAGTGCGATCATTTCGCGGCACGGCGTGCCGCCTCAGCGCATCGAACTCGAAGTGACCGAGCAAGTTGCTTTCAGGGACATGGAGCAAAACTGCGCCGTCCTGCACGAAGCGCGCAAGCTCGGATTTCGGGTCGTGCTCGATGATTTTGGTACGGGATACTCCTCGCTCGCCGTGCTTGACCGCTTACCGCTCGACAAGATCAAACTTGACCAGGCTTTTGTGGGTGAACTGAGGGACCGCGCCGTCACGGAAAAGATCATGCGGGCAACCGTCGCACTAGCGCACGATCTGGGCATTGTTTGCTCGGTCGAAGGCATCGAGTGCGCTGAGACGGCCGCGCTCGTTTCATCGTTCGGCTGTGACCAGATGCAAGGTTACTGGATCGGCCGGCCCGAACTCGTTTCCCCGCAAGCTGAACGCCTGGACCGCGCGAGCTGAGGCGCGGCAGGTATTGGCGTTTGAACGGTTCCCAAGGATAACGCGATTCATCGCATTTCTCGCGCGGCAATAGGCCTATTCGATGCGGTGCACGTCGCGGGCTCGCTTGCGGTCTGGCGTGAGGAGCAGCGCCGAAGCCGAGAGAACGAGCAGTCCCGTGACCAGCAGGTAAGGTCTTTGCGTCTCGGCCGTGGGCACGATGGCTAGGAGGCCTGCCCAGGCATTGAGTGATGTGTGAAGCACGAGGGCTGGCAGGAGGCTGCCCCCGCTGCGCTCGAACAACCATCCGAACAGCACCGCGCCGGCGAGGACGTTCACCAGGAAAACAGGGATCGCCATCTGCGATTGCACCGTTCCGGCTAAGACGAACAATGGCAGATGCCACACGCCCCAGACAATTCCTATCAGAAGACTCGCCATCCGCCAGTTCATCCGGCGGGTAAGCGCGGGTGTGAGATAGCCGCGCCAGCCGAACTCTTCGCCGAGTGGACCGCCGACCAACAGGACCAGACCGAAGTTCGCGATCGCGAGTGGAATGTGATGCACGGCCGGGAATGACGGCCATTCAGCCCCGAGTGCCATATGCACTCCCAGCGCGCACACCATCAGAGCTGGCGGCACGACGAAGGCGGCAAACAGCCAGCGCCAGCTCACGCCCCCGTTTATGCAACGGCCTATCCATTCGCGCAGCGCGCCGCGGCCGCCGAAGACGCCAACTGTTGCGGCGCCCGCAAGGCTTGGCCCGAAGCCGGCCAGCGTCAGCAACGCGGAACCGAGCAATGGCAGATCTGGCCGTATCATCGCACCGGCGAGACCGGCACCCCACGAGAAAACGAAGGCAAGGCCTATGAAAGCAAGAATGGCCGGAGCCGTGCCCGCAGATGCCGGTAGCTTGAGCTGGTCGGCGCGCGTCACGCCAGAACGGCGTCGACAGGGCGGCGGGCGGAATACGGGAGCGCTGGCGCATAGCCAAAACGCATCAGGATGTCGGGCCGGCGTCCGGAAAGGCCGGCGAGCGAGGCAAGGTCAGACCGCAGGCTTTCGACTTCAACCGGCTGATTCACGTAGGCAAGCTTCATCCCGAGCGCAGTTGCCTGAAGAGCGAACCGCTGGGACGCCCGACCGGCGCGAACCCAATGGTCCTTGTCCGCGCGTGCAGAGACGAACACGGCAAGGCCGGCCGAAGTGGCGATCTGGCGCGCATATTTCTCGTTGTCCGACTTCGGCTTCAGGACCATTCCGATCAGCGACGGGCCGAGCCAATCCGGCAGCGACGGGTTGCCACTCGCGACCGAGAACAGGCCGTCGCCACGCGTCATGGCACTGCGCGGATTGAAACGAATCCACGACTTCAGTTCACGGACAAAGGCCGGATCAGAGAGTTGAGCGCTATTGCCGGTCATCACGAGATCTCGCGCTCGGTTCATCTGTGCACGGTCTGTTATAAGGACAAGGTCAACACCCGGTGTCTCTGCAGCTTGCGCCAGAAGCCTGAGATCGCCGACAGAAACCGTTTGTCCGTCATAGTCCGAGCGGGTCGATTGCCGGATCGGAATGGCGTCAAACAGCGCAGGCTCCGGCGCGCGGGCAGCGCCGAATGCAACTTCGATCGCCCCCTCCCCGGCGGGGTTGAACGTCATCTCGCCGGGGCGTCCACGCGCAGCACACGCGAGGCAAAGATTCTCGGCGGCGGCGCCGAGGCTGACGAACACGTGATGGTCATCCGGGTCGACCACCGGGGTTCGGCGCGCCAGGTCCGGACGGATGGTGATGGCCTGCGCACTAGCCTCAAATCGCCAGGGCTGGGTGTTGTGCCCGTTCGGCGCGAGCGTCGCGTAACGGATGAAATCGCGTAGGTCCGGCTGCGCAGCCAGCACGCGCCGGGTTTCGGCAACGGAGGCGTTGTAGTCCGTCATCGAACCCATGTGCTCGACCTCGGAATACGATACGCCCGCCCCGGCCACCGCGAGCACACCTGCACCGATCAGCAGATTGCGCCGGCTTGGCCCCGGCCGGGGGTTCATTCCGTGGTCACGCCATCGAACTGTTCGGCCATGGCCGGTGCCAGGGCGTCGGCCTTGGTGACGCGAACCACGCCGTCATGGTGTTTGGGCGGACCGTAGAGCGTATAGAGCCGCAGCCCCTTGCTGCCGGTGTTTACGATGTTGTGCCGCGCGCCGGCAGGGACGATGATCGCGTGGTCCTTGCCGATCTTCGAGACGACCCCGTCGATCCAGACTTCACCGCTGCCCTGCTCGACACGGAAGAACTGGTCATTGTCGGCATGGACTTCCTCGCCAATGTCCTCACCCGGACGAAGTGACATGAGCACGAGCTGCAGGTGCTTTCCGGTGTAGAGCGTGCGGCGGAAGTCGCGATTTTCCTCGACGAGTTCCTCGAGATCGTTGGTTATGTATCCCTTCATGCGATTGTCTCCGTTGGCGCGGCGCGGTTGCTGGCAGATTTGACGGTAAGCGCCGATCATGACCCGGGAACAGGATCGGCAATTACCCAAGAGAAGCCTGAACGCTTGTTTGAAATGTGCTACTGACTCGGATCTCTGGAACCATCTGTAGGGCGTCCGCGTTCATCCGATATGAGAACCGCATTCCTGATCCTGATTTGCGCGCTGGTCTTTTTTGGAGGGACCGCCATGGCGGACGAAGACATTGCATTCACCGTGCTGACCAAGGACGCTGAGTTTGAAGTGCGCGACTATCCCGCCTTCATCGTCGCCGAAGTGAATGTCACCGGAAGCCGCGACGAAGCCTCGACCGAAGGCTTCAAACTGCTTGCGGACTATATCTTCGGCGGCAACACCCGCCGCCAAAGCATCGCAATGACAGCGCCTGTCGTTCAGAAACGCGCAGCGGGCGAAAAGATTGCGATGACCGCACCGGTCACCCAATCCGGCAGTGACGGGGCCTGGACGGTCCGCTTCACGATGCCGAGCACTTACACGCTTGATACCCTTCCCTCGCCCAATGACCCTCGCGTCCATCTCATTCCCGTCCCGCCGCAGCGCTACGCGGTCGTTCGTTTTTCCGGATTGGCAAAACCGGCCGATGTGGAACGAAAGACAGACGCCTTGAAAGCCTTCTTGGAACGCCAGAAACTCTCCAGCGACGGGGACGCCTCCCTTGCCCGCTACGACCCGCCCTGGACGCTCTGGTTCATGCGGCGCAATGAAGTGTGGATCGCGGTCGCACCCGCGGGGTGACGCAACCCCGCGCCTGTGGGGGCGACGGACGAACTTGCGGCAGACTGCTCGCGCGCAAAGCGAAGACACGCAATCGGCTTGAAGAAGAGTGCTAGACGATCTCGCTGAGCCGAGGCCTGTCAGGCGAGGCAATGTTCTGTGCGTGATGGATTTGAAAGACATTCGGGATGACGGACGGACCCAGCGCCCCTGCCCCGACGCCGCCCGCAGAGCCAGAGCTCCGCAAAGGCCCAATCGCGACTGTGCCCGCTCACAGGCGGCGACCTCTCATCATTGCGGGGGCCTTGCTTGGAGGCGTTCTGATCTCGGCGCTCGGCTGGTGGCTGATGCGACCCGCGGAAGTAACCGTCATCGAAATTCAACCCGCTGCCGTCGAGATCACGCTGTCGGTCGTCGGCCGGGTCCGGCCCGAAAACCTGTTGGACGTTCGATCGCCCAATGCGGGGCAGATCACCGCATTGTTCCATGACGATGGAGACTTCGTCGAGAAAGGCGCGCCGCTGGCGACGATCCAGTCCGAGATCGAGCAGGCACAAACCGATGCCGGCAGCGCCAGGGAGCGGGCGGCACGGGCCGAAGTGACCCGGGCAGAGTTGGTATTCAATCGCACTCAAACGCTCGCAGATCGCGGCGTCGCGTCCCCGGCAGCGCTCGACGAAGCGCGCGCGGTCCTTCAGGCGGCGCGAGCCGGCCTCGACGTTGCAAAATCCGAACGGCTCGCCGCCAGCGCGCGCAGCGGCGAGTTCACCATCCGTGCACCGATGGCCGGCGTTGTGCTGGTGCGTCCGGTTGACAATGGCCAGGTCATTTCGCCGGAGACGACCCTGTTCCAGCTCGGCTCAGTCGGCGGCCTCGAGTTGCAGGCGGACGTTGATGAAGCCTACGGTGATGTCCTCAGGCCCGGCATGTCCGCGCGGGCGGCGCTCTCCGGGTCGGACGCCATTTTCCCGGTCCGGCTTTCAGAAGTCTCGCCGCGGGTCGACTCGTCGACGGGCGGGCGTCAGATCAAGCTCGTGCCGGTTGAGGAGATGGACATTCCTCTGGGACGGTCCGTGGACATCACGATCGTGGTGGAACGCCGCGAGGGCGGGATCACGGTACCGCGCGAGGCCGTGATGGATGCGACGACGCAGCCCAGCGTCTTTGTGGTTGATCAAGGCAGCGCCGTGCAGCTTCGGGTCATCAAGATTGCCGATTGGCCGTCGCAGAGCGCGATTGTCGAGAGCGGTCTCGTCAGCGGTGACCGGGTCGTGCTGACACCGAGCGAGACCAGCGCGTCTGCCAAGGTGCGCGCGCGAACGGTTACCGCCGTGCCGCCGCCGGGAGGATAGCCGCCGTGTTCGCCTTGACCGTTGCGCGCCGCTACTTGTTTTCCAATCCCGCCCAAACCGCACTGCTCATTGCGGGCGTCGCGCTCGGCGTTACGGCTTTCGTTTTCATTACGGCGCTCATCGAGGGCCTCGCGATCCGCTTGACCGATGACGTGACGGCCAACAGCGCCCACATTTCGCTGGAGCCGGAAACACGTGTTGCGCGCGTGCTGCCCAGCCCCGACGCCGACCTCGCTTCGGTGGCGCTCGTGTCGACGTTTCAGCGCCGCCAGATCCGCGCCTGGGAATCGGCGGTCGCCTTGCTGCGCAGCCAGCCTTCGGTCTCGGCCATCAGTCCGCAAATCTCGGGCAGTGCATTCCTCGTGAAAGGCGAAGCCGTCGCGCCCGTCGCCGTGACCGCCATCGATCCGGCCTATCTCGACGCGATCGCGCCGATCAGTACGGAAATCACCAGCGGCAATTCCAATCTGGGGGCGGACGGAATCCTGATCGGCGTCAGGCTTGCCGAAAACCTCGGGCTCTCGTCC
>JAIXVM010000269.1 GCA_027482995.1 Hyphomonadaceae bacterium
AGGCTTTGCGCTTGGCGGTTCCGGGGTTACCTTCCAATCGGGAGGAATACGCATGACCTACGATCTCATCATCGTCGGCGGCGGCATTGGCGGCAGCGCGCTGGCCGCTGTCATGGCCCGCGCCGGCCGCAACGTGCTGCTGCTCGAGAAATCGGAGCATTACGAAGACCGGGTGCGCGGCGAATGGATCGCGCCCTGGGGCGTCACCGAAACCAGGCGCCTCGGCATTTACGACCTGCTGATGTCGGCCGGCGGCCATCACATCACCGACCACGTCACCTATGACGAAAGCCTTGCGCCGGCTGAATGCGAAGCCGCCCCGCTTCCCCTTGGGATCTTTGCCGCCGATGTGCCCGGCCCCCTCTGCCTCGGCCATCCGCGCCATTGCCAGACCCTGTATGACGCCGCCCTCGCCGCGGGCGCGACCTGCCTGCGCCCGGTGATCGTCGATGCCATCAGCCTCGGCGCTCGCCCCTCGGTGACGTACACGCACAATGGCGTGCAGCATATCGCCCACGCGCCGCTGATCGTGGGCGCCGAGGGCCGCCAGTCCGAAGTGCGCGCCGCTGCCAGTATTCCTCTGCATCAGGACAAACCGCACCACTGGTTCGCGGGCCTGCTCGTCGAGAACGTGAAAGGCTGGAACCCGACCCGCCAGGCGATCGGCACCGAAGACAATTTCGGCTTCCTCGCCTTTCCGCAGGGAGGTGACCGCGTGCGCGTCTATGGCGGTTACGCCCTTGAGGAAAAAGGCCGCTTCAACGGCGAAGACGGCGCCCGCCGCTTCCTCGAAGCCTTCCGCATGTCCTGCGCGCCGGACAATGCCGCCCTCGCCGCCGGCACGCCGGCCGGCCCGCTCTTCTCCTATTTCAACAATGACAGCTGGACCGACGAACCCTTTGCCGAAGGCTGCGTCCTGATCGGCGACGCCGCCGGCTGGAACGATCCCATCAACGGCCTCGGCCTCTCGATCACCTACCGCGACGTGCGCATGGTCTCCGACATCCTGAAGGAAACCCAAGCCGGCGCCGCACCGGATTTCACTCCGTATGCAGAGGAGCGTGCCGAGCGCATGCGCCGGCTGCGCTTTGCCGGCCGCCTGCAAGCCACGCTCGACATGGAATTCGGCGAAGCGGCCCGCGAGCGCCGCCGCAGCTACCATGAGCGCAAGTCCGCTGACCCGACGCTCGGCATGCACGGCGTCGCCATCATGGCCGGCCCGGAAAACGCGCCCGCAGAGATCTTCACCGAGGCGCACCGCGCCCGCGTCCTCGGATTGCAGCCCGCATGAGTGTCGATATCGAAACCTTCAACGCCGCCTGGCTGGCCGCCTGGAGCGCCAAGGACGTCGAAAAACTCCTCGGCTTCTATTCCGCTGACACCGTCTACAAGGACTCGCAGACCGCCGCCGGCCTCACCGGCCATGCCCAGCTGCGCCCCTATCTCGAAGGTCTGTTCGCCGCGACCCCGAAGATGATCTACACGCCCGACGAAACCTGGCCGATCCCCGGTGGCTTCTGCGGCCGCTGGTACTGCGCCATCGGCGAAGACGGCAAGGACGGCGCCATGCGCGGCTTCGACCTCTGCCTCGTGCAGGACGGCAAGATCACCCTCAACGAAGTCTACGTCCACATGATGCCTGCCTGAGACGTCCGTATGCGCACTATCCCTTCGCGCCTTGCCGCCCTCGCCTCCGCCCTTGTTCTTGCCGCCTGCGCCTCCGCGCCGCCGCCCGCACCTGACCTGCGTGTTTCCGGCAACCGGCTTTTCATCGCCGCCGAGATCAACGGCCAGCCCGTCGAAGCCCTGCTCGATTCCGGCGCCGAGATGACACTGCTCGATGCGGCCGCCGCCGCCCGCCTCGGCCTTGGCACAGCCGGCGCCGCCGATCTGCGCGGCACGGGCGCCGCCACCGAAGACGTCACCTTCGCCCAAGGCCTCGAAACCCGCGCGGCCGGCATCACGCTCACCGACCAGATGGCCGCCGTTCTCGATCTCTCGGACATCTCGGCCCGCGTGGTCGGCGAGCCTGTTGCCGTGATCCTCGGCCGCGAACTCTTTGACGCGGCGCGTTTCTCGCTCGACATCGAAACCGGACGCTTCCGCACAACGGACGAGACGAGCCTCGACGGCGCGGTCCGCCTGCCGCTCACCGACGCGCACGGCATCAAGCAGGTGCCGGTCCGCATCGAGGGCCAACCCGAACTGCTCGCGGATTTCGATCTCGGCAATGGCAGCCGGGTCCTCATCAGCGAAGCCTTCGCCCGCCGCGCCGGCCTCCTCGATCCCGCCCGCATCACCGGCACTGAATCCGGCGGCGGCTTCGGCGGCGCCGTCACCCGCCAGCTTGTCACCCTCGAAACCCTCGAGATCGCCGGCCACACCTTGCGCAACGTCGAAGCCGCCATCGATCCCTCGCCGGACGCCACGGACGCCAATGTCGGCGTCTCCGTCTTGCGGCAGTTCGAGTTGCTGATCGACTTTCCCGGCGGCGCAGTCTGGCTGCGCCCGCGCCCCGGTTAATGCGCCATTAACCGGAATTCGTTGAATCTCAGTGCGCGTTGCAATGCTGCACGCACACGTGGGTGGGTTCATGTTCCTGTTTCAATGGTTCCTTTTCGGCTGGCACGTCTGGCGCGGCGAAACCGGTAAAAGCTACCGGTTCAAGATCACGCTGACCCGCAAGGGCATCCCCGAAGGCGGCGGCATCTACATCTTCGTGCGCCGCCGGTTCGGTTTCTTCCTGCAGCCTCTCTACATCGGCAAGGCGACGGACCTTCGCTCGCGCCTCTTCGGCCATGAGCGCTGGTGGGAGGCCTGGTGGAAGCGCGGCGCCACCGAACGCCACATCCTGGTGGTGCGCACCGCCTCCGACCGCGCCCTGATCGAGGAAGACCTCATCCGCCGCTACCAGCCGCGCATGAACGACATGCTGGTGCCCCGCGGCGAGTTCGACCTGCCCTCGAACGCGAAGCTGCGCGCCGAGTGGCGGTTCCGGCAATGGTGGAAGAATCTTTTTCGCTTTCCAGGCGAGCGTGGCCGGAATCACGCAGCCTGACAGAAATCGCCTTCACAAACCCGTCATCCTCTTGAGAAAAATCCGTCCAGGATGTTGTTCGGCAATCAGCGCTGAAGGCGCATTTTTCGATTCCCGGAGACACTTCCATGAAAGCTACACGCACCTGGCAGTACGCCATGGCATCCTGCTGCGCACTCGCCCTGCTTGCCCCGTCCGCACTCGCCCAGGAAACGACGCCCGAAGCGGTCGCGCTCCGGCTTGATGCGATCACCGTCACCGCCACCAAG